>CAZGLZ010000020.1:0-42782 GCA_964526245.1 uncultured Chloracidobacterium sp.
GGATCAGGTTCGAAGTGCCGCCCTGCTCAACGAGATACGACATCGGGATGTTCAGGACGTTCGAATCGGCACTGCGGCCCTTGAACGTCTGCTCTCCTGCGTAGGTATTGCCGAGCCAGATCTTTGTCACAAAATCGGGCGTCACGCTCTCGAACGCATTGAAGTACTTGTCCAGGGCAAGCAGGATGAAGACATTCTCCTGCGTCGAGCCCCAGTGGCCTTTCTTGCGATGAGCAAGCAGCCCGCGGACGAGCTTCGGTATCAGGTCATTTACCGGAGCGCGGACACTCCTGTCCGCATCGCCGGTTCTCCCGGCGACATTGTCTCCGCCATTTGACCCGCCTGCAGGTTCGCGACTCTTTTCGCCCTGCGGGCTCATGCGGACAGGAGTGTCCGCGCTCCCTCCGACATTGATCAATGCTTCGAGAAGCACACCGTCCGCCCTGCGGTTCGAGTGCATTATCAGCCAGCCGCCATCGGCGTAGTTCGTCACGAAGTTCGCCGCACCGGCGGTTTCGGTCGTCCGGTTCATTAGGAACCGCGTGATCTGCTCGACCTCAGCGGCCGAGCCCTTGTCCTCGGCAAGCACCGAGAGAACCCAGCCGAGAGCTTCGAAGTTGAGCTGCTGGATGGTCGCTTCGGCGAGCAGTTTCTTCGCCTTGCCGGCATCGCGGTCGCCGATCAAATTGCGGACATAAAGTGCATATGCCGAAATGGTCCAGCGAACCTGCGGTGACGACATGTACCACTGGTCGCGAAGCTTGCTCTCGATGTCCGAAAGGTATGGCTTCGTCCGGTTGAGCATCTCGTCCGGGACCTTGTAGCCCTTCTGCTTCGCCAGGGCAAGGGCATGGGCGACGTGGATCGTCAGGAACGGATATTCGTACCGCTCGCGGTCACGCTTCCAGAGCCCGAAGCTGCCGTCGCTTCGCTGCCGCGAGGCAAGCACCTCGATATCACGCTTGAACTGAGCCTCGATCTCGGCCGCCGAGGGCATATCCTTGGCCTTAAAGGCCGAGAGTACGTCGCGAAGTGCCGCGGTCGAGATCATCCGCGAGGATATCTGCTCGGAGCATTGATACGGATACTTTGCGAGGTAAATGTAGGCATCCGTCAGCTCCTGAAGCTGAGTCGAGCTGGTCGTTACCTCGAGCCCGCCAAACTGCGGCCAAACGTCGCCGGGAGTTTGAACCGGCTGGAAGATGGCACCATTTGCGTCCGTCGTTCCGTAGGTCGCAAATGCTTCCGTTGTCGCCGGTGTCCAAACGGGCAGCGAGATCTCGGCCGCATCGTTGTGTTTGCCCGAGCTTACGGCAAATTGGAAGCGAGCCGTCCCGGCCTTCATCGCCGCCACCGGGAAGCGAACCTCCTCGCGGCTGTTTGCCTTAACGACGACACGTTTTCCCGTGGCAGAAACCCGACCTGTAGGGAGGGTGTCAGCCGACGACAAAACACCCTCACTACCGTTCGGGTTTCCGCCTGTGATGTCGGCATTCGTGGCTCTAAGGGCAACATCGACCGCCATGTCCTGATCGGTCTGATTCTGGATGACGACCGGAAGCTCGATCTTATCGCCAAAGTTCATGAACCGAGGTGCCGAGGGCCGAACCATCAGCGGCTTGCGGGCCGTGATGTTCGATTCGGTCTTGCCGAAACGCTTCCCGCTATCGACCGAAACGGCCGTAATGCGGTAGCGAGTCAGGTTGTCGGGCAGCTTTACATCGACCGTCGCACGGCCGTTCGAATCCGTCCACACCGAAGGCGACCACACGGCGAGAGCGTTGAAATTCTCGCGAAGGTTGATCGGCGTCTCGCCCCCCGCATCATCGCGCTCTGCACTTACCATCTCCATCGCCCGGCCTTGCACCGGAAGAGCGGCCACTTTGCTTCTACTAACTGTCCGACCCAAAGCATTCTCTTGCACATCTACAACACCGGCCGAAGCAGGAGGCGGCGGCGGTAGAGAAGGCTGCACATCCGCGGGATTTCCGAGAAGCACATCCTTCCGCGAATGATGGTCTTGAACGCCAGATCCTCGCGGCGTGTAAAAGACGTTTGCCGGGTTGGAGATCGTGTATCGCGAAAGCGCAAGCACGCTTTCGTCAACGATCACGACGGCAACCTCGCTGTTCGCGACCGGTTCGCCGCGATGGTCCTTGACCGCGACGGAGACCTTCGTCTCGCCGCCGGGAGCAAGTGTCGCATCGGCCGGCTCGGCCGTGACGGTCAGCTTTCTCGCCGAGGTCGAGACCGGCAGGTTCAGGTTTCCCGTCGCAAATGCCGGCCGCATCGCGAGTGGAACGCGGACACTCTTGTCCGCATCGCCGGTTCCTCCGGCGACCTCGTTTGCAGTTTTAGACCCGCTTTCGCTCCGCGAATTAGTTTCGCCCTGCGGGCTCATGCGGACAGGAGTGTCCGCGCTCCCTTCAATCTGCCGCGGCGAGGCCCCGACCAGGTCGACCTGGGCATAGATGTTGGGCAAATACTTTTCGTCGATCGGTATCCTGAGCGTGATCGACGAATCCTTCATCGTGAAACGCTCGGTCTTTACCAGCCCATCACGGCGGAGCGTTAGCACGCCCTCGGCCGGAGTGAAGGGAGCGATTACCAGAATCTCGGCAACATCGCCCGGAGCGAATTCCTTTTGGCTCGGGATGATCTGTACCTCTTCCTGCTCAACGCTGCGGTTCGGCGGCGTCTTCCCGCCCGGAACCCAGACCATGAACTCGCTCTCGTTGAACCGTTCGCGGTCGTCCATCACGGTCGCGGTTATGGTGTATCGTCCGCCGTTCTTTGCAACGAACTCGCACTTGACCGCGGCTTCACCCGACTTGACCGTGCAAACCTGCTCGTCGATCGTCACCTCTTTCCACGAACCGTTACCGAACCGCCAGTCTTTGAGCACGGCCTTGATCTCGACGTCGCGGCCGGCGATGAGCTTGCCGTCAATGTCGGAAACGATCGATTCGACCGTGATCTTTTCGCCCTTTTGGACGAAGGTCCGCGGCGTCCGGATGCCAACGTAAAGGTCCGACGGATGGACAAGCAGCGACGTCTGGCCCGCCCAGGTCTGCCGATTGACGTCCTGAACCGAAGCGGAAGCCGAGATGGTAAAAGGCCGCGGCGGCTTCACCGACTCAAAATCTATCTTGAGATGATGCTTGCCTTCCGCATCGGTCGTGCCCTTGAAGTATTGCGTCGAGCCCGAGCCGCGCGGCCCGCCATAGAAATCGCCACGCCACCAGGGCACCCACGTACCGAAGGTAAAGTCATCGCGGTTGGGCGGCGTGTAGCTGGTCGGCGTCGCCGTTACGGTCCAATTTGTCTCTGCATTAGCGAGCCCACCGCCGGAGTAATATTTGGCTTCGACCGAAAGATCCGCCTTGCCGCCGACGAAATGCGGTGCTTCGCTATCGACCTTTGCGGTTACCTCAAACTCGGGCCGGCGAAATTCTTGTATCTGGAATTGGTGTGAGTAGTTCGTCCCGGCAAGTCCACTCGAGGTCGAAAACTGAATGCTTGCATAGCCGAGATTCGCGTTGTCCGGCAGCTTGAACTTAAGGTCGAACGCACCGAAAGCATTGAGGTTCGCGGTTCCCTTCGCGATCTCGTTATTCCGCGGGTCGCGAGCGGACCAGGTGATACCCGATGCCGCGTCACCTAGCGGTTCGATGTCGCCGAGCTTTCCGGCGGTCTGCTTCCGCAGATAGCCCTTGACCGAAACCTCTTCGTTAGGCTTGTACATGCGACGGTCGTCGAAAACGAACCAACGAAGCGAGTCGATGGTGCCCTTTTTGTGCCAGGTACCGTAGTCCTGCCAGTAGTAGTCCGAGTTCTCCGGCAAAAATGCCGAGTCCTTCCCGCGACGGGCGATCAGCAAATTCTGGCCCTTGTTCGATGCTTTTTCCGCGAGTTCGAGGCGCAAGATGCCGTTCGCGCCCGTCTGTCTGCTTTGGGCCGGTTCGATGGTCTCGAGTTCAACTGTCGAGCCATCGGCATCGACCGACGTGTTCTCGGTCGGGTCCGTGCTTCCCCAGCTTGAGATCCAATTCCAGATCGAGCCAAAGAAGGTCGCTCCGGTCTCGCCTTCATTCGAGGAACGCTCGGTCACGACACCGTCGTTCGGATAGATGGTCAGGCCGACGCCCGAAAGCGGCTTTCCGGTCGCAAGCTCCGTAGCGAACCCGACCAGCTCTGAATTATCAACGAAGGCATCGAGTCCGATCTTGGTAGCCTGCAGCCAGGTAATGATTCGCGTCCTGTCGTACTGATCTTTATTGACGGTCGGCTCGATGTCGAGGACAAGGTGGCCCAAGCCGCCGCTCAGGAACTTCGAAAGGTCAACGCGTGTTTCGACCAGGTCATCGGCGACCGATTCGATCTGAACGACCTCATTCGAGATCAATTGGCCCGGCATCATCGGCCGGCGGCCGTCGTCGTAGTTCAAGTAGCGCACGTACTGCACATACTCGTTCCACTGCTCCGGCTGGACACGGTAGACCTTGACGCGAGCACTCTTGTGGTTGGTCGAGTAGAAAGAAAAGCTCGGCTTCGCCTGCGGGTCGAGTACGGTCATCGGCCCGCCCTGAGAATATAGATTGCTTTCGGCAGAACCGGTCTTGATCGTGCCGACGGCCGGTGATCCGAGTTTCTGCCCGTAAATGTCTGCCAGCTCACCGCTGACCGTTATCTTGTAGGTCGTCCTGCCCTTCTTCGGGCCCTGAATGTAGATATAGTTACCGGCCGGATAGATATTGAGCCCATCGACCGCGGGCTCGATCGTGACCATCTCTTTCGTGAACTTCGAAGCATCGATGGTATTCGTGAACGTCACCATCCATTGCTCAAAAGGCGAGCAGTTGCGGTTCCTCTGCCATCCGCAGACGAACTCGGTCGCCTTCATTGCCCCGTAAGTGCGGAAATTGAAGGTCTGTGCCGCGGTCGTCGTCAGCGGGCCTTCGGCCGAAGGCGTTCCCTTGTTGATAGTGACGGAGATCGGCGAATCGGCCGGGAGCGCATCTTCGACGCCGCCCGTTGCACTGACCGCACGGAAAGCGATCCAACGGCCGGGCTGTGCCTGATCGATGTAGTACTTCATCGGGGCAAGTTCGGCCTCGGTCGCGAGCCGGACAGGAAGCCGCTTGCCGCCGCCGGTTACCGTGATCATTTCGAGCACGGCCTGCGGGTTTATCGCCTGGTCAAAGGCAACGAACATCAAGGCATCGCGACGGGTCGTTTGTCCATTCGGGATCATCTGTATCGCTTTCGGTGGCGGCGTTTTGAATGTCCAGGTAAAGTCCTTTTGCAGCGTCTGCCCGGTCGCCGAACGCGTGCCGGCCGGGACGCGTGCCGTAAAGACCGTTGCCATCGGGAAGCGCTTGTCGGTATCGAACATCAGCGTCCGCGTTCCGAGCCAACGCCATCGGCCCTCGACCTGCGGCGTGAGTTCGACGGGTGCATACTTCGCGGCCTCTTCCTGCGAAGTGACGGCGACCATTGGGTGCGAGAACGTGACATTCAGGTCCGGGGCGAGCGGAACATCGCCCTCGGGAGAAAAACGGACGACCTCAAGCGCCTGCTTTGCATCGCCGGTTTGGGGCGGCGCTTGCTGGTCGGCTGCAGGAAATTTGACCGGGATCTTTTCGCCGGTCTTCGGTGCGGGAAGCGTTCCGATACGCTTTGCAAACTCTGCCTTGTCATCCGGATCGGTCTTGATCGCCGGCAGACGGCCGAGCAATTTGCCGGAGGCATCGTCTGTCAGCGGCTCCGCGGTCGCCGGCTGCTGGACCTCGCGCCCGACGGCTCCCTCTGAGCCTTCGCTGAGGCGAAATTTCAGACCCGAGGGCACGTCCTTAAGCTTGTTCTCCATTGTCCTTCCAATGATCTGTCCGGAGACGGCAAAGGGAGCGACCGCACCCGTATAGATCGCAAACAACAATACCAAAGCGGTTAATTTTCTCATTACGTTAACTTCCCGTTCATTTACTCGGGCTCGCTCATCTGGCCGCCAAAAAACTGCGGACAAAGGAGCGATCCCTGGTCTTGGAACGGCGCGGACCGGAATTACTTGCACCTTTCTCACCTGGGAAAGACGCACAAAGCTGCGAAAACGGGGCAGATCCTAGATGCTCACCCTAGTACTACAAGGCCTGTCTCGCCGCCGCCCTGTGTGATGTTCACTATCGAATCGGCAGATAACCGGACCATTCCGCCCTCGACATTGCCGCGGAAAAGGAACGGATCGAAATCAACGAGCAGATCCGAATGAAAAGCCTCGCCATCGGCAAATGAAGCGATCCGGATCTTATCCACGGGAGCCTTTTCCTGAACCACGTAGTCGTTTTCGAGCGCTTCCTCGAGTGCCGCGTCCCATTCGCTCTCGGACGATTCCCATCCGAGCCTGACGCCTTGTCCGCCGTAGTCATCGCTCGGCTTGAGGACGAACCGGTCACGTTCGCGGCGGAGAAACTCCAGCAATTCGACTTTGTCGCCGGCATAAGTTGTCCGTTCGTCTGCTACACGCCTCGTCCACGGCAAGTGCTTTTTCGCCATCGCCAATTGTTCAGCCGTAAAAAGATGAGCGAACCGCTCGTCGGTAACGATCGCGAACCCGGCCTTCTTGTGGGCGAGCTTGGAGCGAAATGCGTTCGCCATGCAGACTTTGCCATCGCGGCAGGCCTTAAAGAGCGGATGCGATTCGTCGTACCGCTCCAGAAACTCGTGGATTATCACCCGCTTGAAAAAAATGTCTATCCGAAAATCACCGTAATAAAGTGCCTTACCGTCGTATTCGAGTCCCTCGGGATCGCAGATCAGCGTCCGATGGCCGTTCGCTTCGAAGTATCGGGCAAGGATCTCGAACTCAGCCGAGGTCGAGACGCCGTCCCAATCAACGATTGCGATCTGCGGCTTTTCTTCCCGTCCGCCATATTCGCGATATGCGGACACGAGCGATACCAGTAACGTCTGATGCGGCTCGGGAAAATAGTGTTTGTTTGCCGCGAGGAATTTCTTGACCTCGGGGATCTCATTGAATAGCGTTTTGAGCGATTGCTGATCGCCGATACCTGCCGGATTTTCGGCGTTGTATTCAAGAAACTTGAAGTCGTTTCCGTGCAGATAAGTGTCCAGACGGCTGTTTACCGTAACGCCTCTGTAACCGGGATCCAGCCGGGCCCACGCCATTTCCTTCTCGGTAACGCGAAGCATTGCGGCGATCTTCGGCTCTTCAAGCGCCGCCAGCGCGACCTCAGCGAATGCCCCGCTCAGGACGCGTGCCGCCCGCGAGATGTCCGAATAAAGATCACGGGAAAGAAAGAAAGGCCGGAGAAAGGGACAGATCGGCCGGTCACCGTGAAGCAACCCGAGCTCCGTTTGAAGTCCCGAAAGCCTTTCAAAAAGCTCTATGTTGGCTCGGTTATTGCGGACCAGTTCTTCGTCAAGGCCGCGGATCGATCGCTTCAGTTCATCGTTCATCGTTCCTCCTTTGCTTGCCGAACATCATAGCCTTCAACCCGTTCCCCCGAAAAGTCGGGGAAACTTTTCGCCTCTAAGAGCCGTTGCTATTAACTAAACCGTATTTCCTGTTATACTTGTTCAGATTTTTGAACTTCGAACCGTGCGGCGACGTAGAAGAAATGGCCGGCGGGCCGTTCGTCGTAACTTTTAGAGGAGAATCAGAGAAAATGGGATTGTGGCAAAGGATAACGCGGATATTCAGGGCGGGGACGGGTGCGGCACTCGATAAGATCGAGAACCCGGAACTCGTGCTCCAGCAAACGATCCGCGATATGCGCGACCGTGTGCCGGAACTTAACAATTCGGTGGCACAGGTGATGGCGACCGAACGGCTCCTTCAAAAGAATCGGGAAAACCTGGAGAAGCAGGTCGTCGATCTGGATTCGAAGATCAAGGCCTCGGTCAAAATGGGCCGCGACGACATCGCCACAGCCTATATCGGGCAGCTTCAGCAGGCTCAGGTCGATCTCGAACGCACGAGCGCCCAGCTCGAGCTTGCCCAGTCTGCCTCGGCGAATGCTCTGAAAGCACGCGATAACTACGTGCTCAACATGAAGAAGAAGACCGCCGAAGCGATGCAGCTTATCTCGGCGGCCAAGCAGGCGAAGCTTCAAGAGCAGCTCGCCCAGACGATGGAAGGCTTTAATATCGGCGACGATGCCTCGACCTTCAACGAAATGCGCGAGAAGATCGAACGCCGTGTAGCTGCTGCCGAAGCCAAGCTTCAACTCGGCACCTCGTCCGTCGATTCGCAAATGGCCGATATCGAGCGCGAGGCAATGGACATTCAGCTTCAGGACAAGCTCTTGGCCTACAAACAGGAAATGGGTCTGCTCGGTGCGGGATCGTCGAACGCCGCAGGCAAGCAGATCGGAGCCGGGTCGTCCGCGCCGCCTTCTGAACAAGAGATCCTCGAACAGGTCATTGAGACCGAAGCGAACGAAGCAAAGTCCTAGGCCGTTGAATTATCGTTCGAACGAAACGGCCGCCGGCAGCATCTAGTTTTATATGGCAGATCTGGCAAAGTACCAGCAAAGTCTGGAAAAATTCCAAACAAGCTACGCGAAAGAAGCTATCAAGGAACCCGCGAACTTTTGGGGACTCGCGGGCTTTGCCGTTGCTGCTGCTTACACGGGAAGCGTTATCCCGCTGCTCGTTGCCCTGATCGTAGAGGTGATGTACGTGATGCTCGTGCCGAATCTGCCCTGGTACAGGCAGATCGTGCAGCGACGCGAGAAGGAAAGGCTCTTTCAACTTGCGAAATCGAACCGCGAGAAGCTGATCAAATCTTTCACCCCGCGTGAGCGCGAAGCGGTCGAGTATCTCCGCTGGCTTAAGGAAAAGATCCAGGACAACTACCGCAAATTCACCGGTGCCGGCAAGCTCCCGCAAAACCTAGTCGCGCTCGACCAGCGATGGGAAGATTTCGTCGATCTGCTCGATGTTTATCGCCGGCGCAAGCAGCACCTGAAATCGATCAACCGGCAGGCAGTTCACAACCAACTCTCGCAGGCATATCGTGCCGCCGAGGCTGCGACCGACGAAAAGACGAAGCGAATTCAACAGACGAACGTCGAGATCCTAAAACGCCGTATCGCGTCTTTCGATGAGATCGAGCGGAGCGTCAAGCTCGTCGAGGGCCAACTGCAGTCGATCGAGAACTTCTTCAGCTACCTGAATGACGAGATCGTCACGATGTCAACGCCCGAGAAATTCTCGCTGCTCGACTTCGAACAGCTTTCCGATTCCATCGCGATGACCAAGCAGATGCTCGATGCGACCGCCGATTCGGTCGGACAGCTCGACGCATACAACCGCGAGATGGGCAACTACGAACTACTGCCCGAAGGCAATCGATAGCAGTTTTCATATTCGAAGTGAAAAGCCGCCGAATTGGCGGCTTTTGTATTTTTAGCGTTCAAATCCTTCGAACATTATTTCGGCTTCGACCGGCGTTTGCTGCGTCGGGGCATTGTAGCCCGCCGGTTCAGTTTGCCCATCGAACGAGGTCGGCGGGCCGTCAAGGTCTGCGATGGCGAGGCCGAGGTTCGTCGCGTTCGAGGCGTATGCCATCCCTGTGTCACGAGTGATCGACCCCTCGCGGATCAGCTTTTCGATCACGCGGTCAAAGGTCTGCATACCGTCAAGCTCGCCGTCGTTCATCGCATCAGTGATCGAGCGGCCTTCCTTTTCGCCTTTGTCGATATAGTCACGGGTTCGTGAATTTGAAACGAGTATCTCGATTGCCGCGATTCGGCCGCCGCCGACCTTCGGCATCAGCCGCTGTGAAATTATCCGGCGGAATGATTGCGAAAGCCGTGTCCGTATCGCGGCCTCCTCGTTCTTTGGAAAAACGCCGATGATTCGGTCGATGGTCTTTGCTGCGTCGATGGTGTGAAGGGTCGATAGAACCAGGTGGCCGGTTTCGGCGGCCTCCATTGCGACCTCGATGGTTTCGCGGTCGCGCATCTCGCCGACCAAGATGACCTTCGGGGCCTGTCGAAGCGCGGCACGCAGGGCAAGAGCGAAATCCGGCGTGTCCGAGTGAAGCTCGCGTTGATGGATCGTGCTCAGCTTATGCTCGTGAATGAACTCGATCGGATCCTCGATCGTCACGATGTGATACTTCTTCGTCGTATTGATCAGGTCAATGATCGCTGCAAGCGTCGTTGACTTACCTGAACCGGTCGGGCCGGTGACGAGCACCAACCCGTTCTTTAACGTCGCAACGTTACGAACCGATTCGGGAAGGTCGAGTTCCTGCCAGTTCGGCGGCCGCGTCGGGATAACGCGCATCACGACCGCGTGCGAGCCACGCTGCATGAAGATATTGACACGAAATCGGCAAAGGCCCGGCACGCTGTACGAAATATCCGCCGAACCCTTGGTGTCCAGCGATTCGATTCCCTGCCGATTGCCGGCGAGCATCACTTCGACAAAGGCCTTTATATGCGGCGGCTTGAGCAACTCGTATCCGGGGATCGGAACAGGCTCAAGATCGCCGCTCAGCTCGACCTGTGGCGGCCGGCCGGGCGAGAAGATGAGGTCGCTGACCTTGTCGCCGGCGGCAAGCATTCGGCGAAGAATGTTGTGAAATATCTCCTCGGCCGATTGTGTCGGGCGAACGGGTTGATTTGCAGGCGATGCGGGCTCATGGCGGTCCGCGGGAAAAGCGGGATTCATATCCATGATAGGTTCAAGTTCGAACTAATAAAGATTCTGGGAAAAAGAGTAGGCGACCTCGTTTCGGACGCCCGTATAGAATAACGCCTTAACAACCCCGTACGCAAGGCTTTTCTTTACCTTGCCCGGTGACGAGCTATCGAATACAATTTAGGTTTTACTTTGCCGGGGTCTTCTTTTCCGGCAGCTATTTTTACCGAAAAGGAACATAAATAAAGCTATGAAACGAGTGGGTATTTTGGTCGGGCGCGAAGTAACGTTCCCGGAATCTATCATCAAGAGCATTAATGAGAAAGGCGGCGGTGAGGTCGTTGCCGAAATGGTCAAGGTCGGCGGCATCCGCCACGAGGAAGAAAAGCGTTACGATGTGATCATCGACCGCATCTCACACGAGGTACCGTATTACCGGGCGATGCTCAAACGGATGGCGCTCGAGGGTACGTACATCATCAACAACCCGTTCTGGTGGTCGGCCGACGACAAGTTCTTCAACTATTCGCTCGCCGCAAAGCTCGGTGTTGCGATCCCGAAGACCGTTCTGCTTCCGCAGCACGCTTACATCAAAGACATCACGAGCGAATCGCTTCGTAACCTCGAGTTTCCGATCGATTGGGAAGGCATTGTCAACTATGTCGGCTTCCCTGCTTTCCTTAAGCCATTCGACGGCGGCGGCTGGAAAAATGTCTCGAAGATCAATTCTCTCGAAGAACTCTGGTCCGAGTACAACCAGTCGGGCACGCTCTGCATGACACTTCAGGAAGGCATCGAGTACGACCAGTTCGTCCGTTGCTACTGTGTCGGGCAAGAGAAGGTGCTGATCATGCCCTATGACCCCTCGAAGCCGTATCTGAGCGGAATGCAGTACGTCAACATCGAAAACTACCTGACGCCCGAGCTGCATAAGCGGGTCGAGCAGGACGTTATCACGATCTGCAAGGCGCTCGGCTACGACCTCAACACGGTCGAATTCGCGATCAAGGACGGCATCCCGTACGCGATCGACTTTATGAACCCGGCACCGGATGCGGAACTTGCCTCGGTCGGCGAATACAACCATAACTGGATCGTCGAGAACATGACCGAGTTCATCCTCAAGAAGCTCAAAGAGGGCTGGGACGCTCCGGAATACCGCTGGTCAGCAATGCTGAACCCGGCGGTCGCACCTAAAAAAAAAGTAACGACTAGGTCTGCCAAAGCTCCGGTCAAGGCAAAGGTGAGCGCAAAGGCGAAGCCAGCCGCTGCCAAGGCATCGGCCGAGAAGAAGGCCCGGGCCAAAAAGGCCGGCAATTAGATCGTTCGATCAAATGAAAAAGCCCTGAGCGCACAAGAAGGTGCTCGGGGCTTTTCATTTATGTGATCGATAAAGGCTACTCGCGGTCGCGTTCGACGAGTTCGAAAGGTATGCGGTTGGTCATCATCTTGCGGCCGATAAGTAGTACGAGCCGAACCCCGATCGCGATGAACACGATGGCCCAGCCGAAATTCGCGATCATTATCTGGTCGAAAAGTAGCCCGACGAAAAGAACGAGCAAGCCGACAAGCGAGACACGTACGGCCGCACGGCTGTTGCGTTCGAGGCGTTCGAGCAGGTTAACGCGGCTGACCTCAAGCTCCATATATTCCTCGTCCGCATTGAGCCGCGAGAAATAATCCGCCTCGGTACCGGCCCATCGGCGAAGAGCGGCGTTCTCAGCCGAACGGTTCGCTTCGCCGAAATTATGGATGACGTGGGCGATCTTTCCCTCTCGTAGCGCGATCTCGGCCATACCGCGGATCGCTCGAAAGCCATCGCCTAGCAGGTCGACCGCCCGCTTGAAAGCAGAGTTAGCCCGCCGCCAGTCGCCGACCTGAAAATATGCCTCGCCGAGCCGGGAAAGCAGTTCGCCGTCATCGCCGGCACGCCGCTCGGCGAGCCGCATAAGGGCGACCGCCCGGCGGTGAAGTTTGCGGTCACGCTCATAACCCGCAAGCGACAGCAGGCAGCGGCCAAGATCAAAGAGCACCCAGCCGTCACGCGGATCAAGCCGCAACGCCCGCCGGAACGCCTCGGCCGCCTGGATCAGCGAACCGGAAAACCGGAGCCGATTGCCGAGGTCGCGAAGTTCACGGGCCTTTTGACTGAACTCTGCCGAACTTGCCGGTTCAACAGCGAGTGCTTCGGTGTTCCTCGCGGTCTTCCACTTTTTGAAAGAAGGCTCAAGGACATCAGCCGAAGGAATTCTGAACTCTTCGACCAAGCGGTTGAGTATTTCGGGCTCGGAGAGATAGTCACGCAGTTCCAGCGACCGAGCATCTAGCACATTTGCATCAAGCCTGCCGAGCACCTCGCGGACGAACTTCCTATAGCGCTCGCCGCCGGAAACGACCGTCATCGCGATCCCCTTTCCGCGGAGCGTGGTCCGATGCCGATACGGAAAGCGTCCGCTTCGGCGAATGCCCCGCAGCGATTGGCTATCGACCTGCTCGATATCGGACAGCTTAAGCCGATCGCGAAGGCCGAAAAGCCGATAACCGATGCGAGGAAGAAGGCCGGTGCGACGTATCCGCTTGCCGTCGAAAACAACCCGGTCGGTAGCGGCAAGCGCGAAAACGATAACGATCGAGAGTGCCGCGATGACCCCCGATGCGGTGTAAAGATCGAGGTACAAAAGAAACAGGGCAACAAGAAGCAGGAACGACAAAGCCGTAAGATATGCGCCGGGCGAAACGCGGACGCTAACGCTCACCTGCCCGGCCGTGGTCGCTTTGCTTTGAGGCTCTGAGTTCTCTTCGTTCACTATTCTTAGATGTAAATGCAGAAAGGCCCGGGCGTCAAGTTATTTCTCCGCCCGGGCCAAATTTGCTTTCGAGAGGTTCCTAGAAGCCGAAGGGCAGGCCGGCTGCCGCCGGATCCGGTTCGGGGATCTCCTTTGCCTTTTCGGGAGCGAGTTCCTTTACCTTGTCTTTCGCTTCAAGAGCGGCGGCGCTGAGCGGGATCGACTTACCTTCCTTGTCCTTTGCTTCGCTCGCGGTCTTGGCGAGTTCGAAGAAAATGTTGACGGCCTCGTCCTTGTTGCCCTGCTTTTCCAGCGTTTTGCCAAGCTCGAGTTTGATGATGTCTAGCGGGATCAAAGTCGCATTCGCAGCGACGAGCTTTCTGTAATGCTCGACCGCCTTGTCATACTGCCCGGCATCGGCACGAGCCTGGGCCGCCTTAAAGGTTGCAAGCGTTGCTACCTCGCCGCTGCCGCCGGCCATTGCCTCAAGCTCGCTGAGGGCGAGTTCGCGATCGACATGCATTCGGTTAACAGCCGCGAAGTACTTCGCCTTTTCCCCAACCGCACCGCCGAATTCCCCGGCGACCCATTCAAACTCGGCAATCGCCGCCTCGGCACGCTCACGCTGCGTCTTGTAGGTCTTTTCGGTCGAACCGGCAAGCGGCGGGACGTCCGTAACCTGGGCCTGCATTATCTCGATGCCCTTGCCGAGAGCTGTCTGCGCCGCGGCCTGCGATCGGTTGTTCCATTGAACAAAGACCGCGATGATGATGCCGAGCACCACCAACGCCCCGATACCGTAGAGTATCGTCCGGCCCTTTCCTTCGAATGCCTTGCCGGCATCCTCGATGCGGTTGGTTACCGCTGCCTGGAACGGATCCTGATAACGCGGCTTTTCGGCCTGCTCATTCGGCACGGCGGGGCCGGCCTGCTCAAATCGTCGTTTCTTTCTTGCCATTACAAAAAATGCAATTTCCCTTATCGAAATCGTTATATAATAAGGAAATTCGGGAAGTTTCCAAAAGAGTAAATGTAGCTTAATTGCAGCCGAAGAGCAAACATAAGCCAAGCGGAACATACCCGAAAAAAATTAAGAAACCCGGGAACATTTTTCAATAATCGGTGTCTAAAGGTAATTACAGGGGATATTGTTCCCCACGGCACGATTGAAAACGGACCGGCGGTTTCGAGTCAGACGGACGAAATGGCCCTGAGCAGATCGATCGCTTTCGATGAGGACACGCTGAACGAAGCAGCTTCGGCGGCGGGACTCGACTCGGCCATCTCGCGACAGGAAGCCGCCTTGCTCGACGGCCTTAAGGCTGGAAGGCAAGAAGCTTTTGACACTCTGATCGAGCGGTTTTCGAGCGACATCTTCGCGACGCTGTATCGCATCACCGAAGACGCCGAAGAGGCCGCAGACCTGACGCAGGAGACATTCATCAGTGCCGCAAAGTCGGTCGCGGGGTTCCGCGGCGACTCAGGATTGAAAACCTGGCTTTATCGAATAGCGATAAACCATGCCCGCAACTGCAAACGCTGGTGGTTCCGCCGGGGCAGGTCGAAAACGATCTCGATCGATTCGCCCATCGGCCCTTCGGAACAGACCATTGGCGATACGCTCAACGCGGGTTCGCGGTCGCCCGAGGACGAAGCCATTTGGCGTGAACGCCAGCTCTCGCTGCGGCGGGCTTTGAACGAACTGCCCGAGATCTTTCGCGAGGCCGTGGTTCTCTGCGATATCGAGGGGTTAAGTTACGACGAGATCGCCGAGGTGCTCGGCATCTCAATGGGAACGGTGAAATCGCGAATTGCTCGCGGCCGTGACGAGCTTAGACGAAAGCTCAAAGGTTATTGACAATCGAATAGGATCATCCGCTGGCACCTGCTCGAGCAGCCTAAGAACGACGAATCGGTGCCAAACGAGAGGTCAGAAAACGCTCTGCTCCGGTTAGCTGCAGTGTTATTCGGAAATGGGTCGCCTTGATCTTTTCAGACATTGACCAGCAATCAATGTGGCGAAACCAAACCGAAGGGCCCTGCAGAATTCGAGGAAGATGCATTTTCTCTGATTCCGGCAGCCGAGTGGTGCCAGCCGATGATCCGTTCGATATTGAAAGTGAAGGAAAATATGAGCGGAGAGAACAGATCAATGCATTGCAAAGAGGTCGAACTGATCCTTCCGTTATATTTTGACGGCGGGCTTCGCTCCGACGAGACTGCCTCGATAGACGAACATCTTGACGGCTGCCCGGTCTGCCGGCAAAGGCTTGCTGATCTGAAAGAAATAAAGAGCGAGATCGCGTCGCTCGCACGCCCGCGGCTTTCGGCAGAGCGGATCGGAATGATCCGGCTGGCGGTCGCCGAAAGCCTGCCGATATCGCCGACAGCGGCTCCCGGTTTCAAACTGATTGAGAACACAGGAAACTGGTTCGACCGTTGGCTGATGCCTTCGATGGTCGGCTCGCTCGCGTCGCTTATACTTGGCGTTACGCTTGTTTGGCTGATAATGTCGCCATCTGAAAGCTTAGAGGTCGCCGCAAACCGAACTCCGCAGCAGCCCGTCGAGCGGCCGATCTATCTGGCAGGCAACGACCCGCTCGCGGCCGAATTAACGCCGTTCCAGTACGCAAGCACGCGATACTCCGTTTCGGCCGAGTCGCCGAGCGTTAACCCGCAAGGGGCTCTTATCGCTCTTACGCGATCGCTGCTGCGGGGCGAGATGAAGGACGACGAGGTCGTTGTCGTGGCAGATGTTTTTGGCAATGGGCTTGCCCGGATAGCCGAAGTGGTCGAACCGATCAATGACGACAAGGCGATCCGCGACCTGGAGAAGGCACTTCAATCGGACCCAAGCTTTGCCCCCTTCGTCCCAGCCGAAATGGACCGCCGAGGCGAGAGCGTTCGGGTTGTCCTTAGGCTTCAAACGGTCGATGTGGATACAAGACAACCTTTGCCGGTGAATTGAACTCAACCTACAAACTGATCCTCTGTCGCGGCCGTGGAGATCGACTCCGAGGCCGCCTTTTTTGAATCTACAGGGCGATATGTCCCGAAAACCTTGCTTATGGATCTTCGCAACCTTTTTGAACAGGTGACTACCGAACCGCGTAGAGCGGTCGAGGGTATTTTCGAATCGATCGCCGAGCAGGTTTCAGGCCGGGCTAGTACGCTCCGCGATGGGACCGAACACGACCCGGTCGAGCTTCCCCGCGACCTTGCGGCACACTCTGACGTTCAAACAGAGTGGTGGTACTACACGGGCCACGCAGTGACCGACGCCGGACGCGAGTTCGGTTTCGAGCTGGTCTTTTTCAAACGCCGAACGGACCTCGACAAGTTCTCGATAGTCCCGCTGCGGCTGCTCGGTAACCCGTTCTATTTTGCCCACTTCGCGATCTCGGACGTTGAAAGCCAATCGTTCCGCTACGATCACAAAAAGAGCTCGAACGGTGTTCTCGACGAGCCCGCCGCGGCCAGCGAATCGCACTACTATCTCCGGCTAGGAGACTGGTCAGTTCGCGAATCGGGTGGTGTGCATATACTCCGGGCAACGCTAAAGGACGGAACGATCTTTGAAGCCTCGCTGAAGCCCGCAAAGCCGGTCGTGCTAAACGGCGAAAACGGCGTTTCCTTTAAGGACGCCGGAGAAGCCTCGCGGTACTTCGCTTTCACGCGGATGGAAATGGAGGGCGATATAACCCTCGGCGGGAAGACAGAGCATTTCGGTGGTTCGGCTTGGATGGACCGGGAGTTTGGCACCTGGCAGCCGACCGAGAACCAGAAAGGCTGGGATTGGTTCTCGATCCAGCTCGACAACGGCTGCGAACTGATGTGTTATCACCTGAGGAACAGCAAGGACGAGACCTCGCCTTACTCAAGCGGAACCTTTGTTGATGAGAACGGAAACGTAACGAAGCTTCGGAATGAGGATTTCACCATCGAACCGACCGACCACTGGACAAGTCCGAACACGAACGCGACCTACCCGGCCGGTTGGGCGATAAAGGTCCCGAAGCTTGAGCTCGACCTGCGGGTCGCTCCGATATTCCGCGACCAGGAACTCGATACACGCGGGACGACGATGATCGTTTATTGGGAAGGAGCGTGCCGCGTTAGGGGAACCGCCGCCGGCAACTCGTTAAAGGGCAAGGCATATGCGGAATTGGTCGGCTACGACCGCTCGCATGAAAGCCCGAATCTTGCGTTCTTCCTTTTCGGCAATCCGCGGGACATTATTCCGAATATCGGGTTCAACTAATGCCGGGTCGGGCGAACGCCCGGCTTCGAAAAAGCGAGCGGCCTCAGTGTCTTGGAATACCGAACACTGAGGCCGTTCTGTTACTGATAACTGCCTGAGGGGACGATCGCTCATTGAACTGCAGCGACGACCCCGTGCAACTAGAGTTTGTCGATCTCCTTCTTGAGCTGATCCGCCCGTTTAGGGTCGAGTTCGGTCAGGATCCGGTGCTGTTCAAGGGCTCCGGCCTTGTCCTTCTTCTGAACAAGAACAAATCCGAGGTTATAGACTGCACGCGGAAAACCGGGGCTGAGATCCAGTGACTTCCGGTAAGCGGCGATCGCTTTGTCGATCTGCCCATTGGCAAAATAGGCGTTGCCGAGCAGATAGAAGCCATCGGAATATGTCAGATTTTCCCGGGTAAACTGCTCAAGTCCGGCCACAGCAAGACGGTAGTTTCGTTCGGCCTCAGCGGTCCGGCCAAGCAGGCTGTTCGAATAGCCAAGATAGAAATGCGTTTCGCCATCGCCCGGCCGCAAGCGAAGGGCGTTATTGCACTCGCGAATGGCCATTTCGGGGCGATTCAGGTCGTTATAGGCACGGCACAGGTTCGTATATGCCATGTACTCGTTCGGCAGGAACGAGGTGCCCGCTTTGGCGGCCTCGGAGGCTTCCGTGTGCTGTTCGTTAAGGCTGTAATACCAACTGAGGTCGGTAAAGATCTGTCCCTGTAGCTCCCGCGGGGCCTGTCCGGTGCTCGAAAGACGCGTCAGTGCTTGTCGCGAGATCGCGATAGCGTCGTCGTATAGGTTTTGGATCCGATAAAGATCTGCCAGCCGCCGATAGATCTCATAGTTGTCCGGGTTCGCGACCAATGCCTGTTTATATGACTCGGTCGCTTCCGAATAACGTCGCAGTTTGTAAGCGGCGTCGGCGATCAACAGATGGGCATCCGCCGGATTCTGCAGTCCGCGTGTGAGCGCCTGCTTGGCATTGTTGTACTGTTCGTTGGTGTTGCCGGTGTAGTAATAAGACCACGCGAGGTTCAGGTGGATACCACCGTTGGTCGGCTGCTTTTTCAATGCGGCAAGGTACGCCGGGATCGCATCGTTGTATCTTTTCTGAACGAAGTTGAGATCCGCTCGGGCGATTACGAACTCAAAGTTATCCGCATCGAGGGCCGAGCCGTTGTTTACGTCGCTTAATGCGGCGGCGTAATCTTTCCGGGCAAAATGGATCCTCCATCGAACTCGATAAATATCCAATGGGCGTTCATAGCCGAACGTCAGGGCCTTGTCGAATTCGGCAAGGGCCATTTCCGCCTGCTCGAGCTGATTGTGCGACATCCCTTTCCAGAAATGGGCACCGGCATTTCGGGGGGCAAGCACTATCGCCTCGGCGTATTTTTCGACCGCGGCCGAGTAATTACGCTGGTTGTATAGCCGATTCCCTTCGGTAACGAGCTGATTCGCCCGGCGAATGTCGCGGCGGTTTTGGCCTGCGGCCTCCGAGGTGAGGAAAGCGGTGCCAAAGAGCACGGCGATCATCATCATTCCAAATACATTGACGAGCTTTCTCATTCCTGCCTCCATGGCAAATTACTGCAAAATTCCGGGCCCTGTTCTCCGCGGCGTCGGCGTCGGCCGCTGCGGCGTGGGCCGTTGCGGCGTGGGCCTCGTCACCGCCGGCGTGCGTGTCCGCTGCGGTGTCGGCTGGGTACGCGTTCCGGGCGTTTCCTCTGTTACCGGCGTGGGCGTCGGCGTTGCCGCATTTACATTTGCGTTCGTGTTCGCGTTCGAATCGGTATTGCTGTTCGAATCGAATGTTACGTCGAGCGTCGGCTCGGGCGAAGGTGTCGCTTCAAAGGTCGGAAGCGGAGTCGGCTCCGGATCGGTCTTATCCACGGCGTAGTAGTTCGTGTAGTAATACCACCCGCCGCCGACGCCGGCAAGAGCAAGGATGAAAACCGCGAACAGGCCCGCGAATATCGCAAAGATCTTCCCGCCCGAGCCCTTCTTTGCCGGAGCTGTCGGTTGGGCAGAGGCCGATGCGGCAGCCGCTGCGGCGGCAGGCTCCTCGAAAGCCGGGGTTTCTTCTTGCCGTGCCTCGACCTGCGTTTCCATCGCGGACGCTGGCTCTGGAGTGAATCCCGGAGTCGTGTAAAATTCGTCAGGCTGCGAGGGCCCGCTGTCCGCCGCGTTGAAATTCGCGACGGTCGCGTCAAAGGGCTGTTCGGGAGCGGCATCAAAGCCCGATGCGTATTCGCCGGGTGCCGGCTCCTCTACGGCGAATTGCTCCGGCGGCGTTGCGGCCGGCGTTCCATAATCGCCCAGCCCGGCACCGCCGATGAACACCTCGGTCTTCAGGTCGGCCTGCTTGATCTCGGAGCCGGCGGTGTTCGGATTGAACGCGACGGTCGCGTCCATGTCGACCGGAACCGGTTCCGGCTCATTTGCCGCGGCTCCGGCAATTACTCCGGCCCCGGCAAGCCCGGCGGCATTCGAGAAATCCATCACCTCGGTCTTATCGAACGAGGTCGTGGCCGGAGCCTCCGCCTCTGCCCGGCTTTGTTCGACCAGCTTTGCTGATTCTTCGGCCGAGAAGGCGACGGTCTTTTCCGAGGTAGCGGCCTGCATCGCCGCGTATGCCTTCCGGAGAGCTTTCTGCATTTCCCGAGCGGTCGCGTACCGCTTGTCCTGCGAGAGGTCCATCGCCTTGGAGATCACGTCCGACACCTGCTGCGAGATCTCCGGATTGACCTTATAGAGCGGATCGACCGGATCTTCAATGCCCGCCAGCATGCGGTCGGCTCGTGTTAATGCATCGGCCGGGACGACGTTCGTCATCAGTTGATAGAGAGTCGCTGCCAGCGAGTAAAGATCGCTTCGCTCGTTCGTACCGACCCCGCGGATCTGTTCCATCGGGGCGTAATGCGGCGTGTATCCGACAACGCTGCCCGTGCTTCCCGATGTCGCTCCGCTGCCGTCGTCAGTGATACGAGTGTTCCCGGTCGAGCTTTTCGAAAGCCCGAAGTCGAGCAAAATGATGTGATTCTCGTCCGTCAGTTTCAGGTTCTGCGGCTTGATGTCGCGGTGAATGATCGGCGGTTCGTGCGAATGCAGATAGGACAATGCATCCAAAAGTTGATCGGCCCAAAACATGACCCAATTCATCGGAAAGGGCTTCTGCGCCACTTCGAGCCGCTTGGCAAGGTCATCGCCGGAGATATGCTCCATCACCAGATACTGCTGGTCGCCTTCGGTGAAGTGGTCGCTGACCTTCGGCAGCACCGGATGCCGCAGCCGAGCGAGCGTCCGGGCCTCACGCTCAAATGCCTGCCCGAGAGCTTCATCGCCGGCGTAAAAGGTCCGCTTAAGAGCGACGGCACTCCCGAGACGCTGATCCACGGCGAGATAGACCTCACCCATCCCGCCTTTGCCGATGAGCTGAACGATCAGGTATCGGCCCTGGATCATCGTATTTTGTGCAAGTGGTTTCATTTCGTTTTTAGGCTGATGAACTGAAGATAGGGTGAAGCAAACATTCGAGGCCTAAGTTCCACCATTTTCTTACAAATACGGTTAAACATCAACAACAAATCGCCCGCCGGGCACACATCCCCCGGAATGGGCTCGGTACAAGTGATTCAAATTCGCGGCAAAAGGGTGCAAACAAAATCATTCGGGGAGTTCGAGGCCATCGTGCTGGTAGCACCTCGCACCTTTTTCCTTTACCTTCCGCGAACACGGAGTTCCCTTCTTTGTCGGGTAGCCGCAGAAAAACTTTACCGGCTGCGAAACGGGCTTCACCGGCTCTGTCGGTACCACAAATGCCTGAGCCGGGACGGCCTGCCCGGGAGCCTCGGACGACTGCGAAGCTGGTTCCGATCGCTTTACCTCAGCAGGCGGCGGTTTAAGGAACCGCTTTTCTGCCGTGGCCGGCGGCGGATCGAGCTGCGTCGGCGTTCCTTTTCCCGCACCGCCAAAGAAGCTCGCGAATCCAAATACTCCCAGAATCAGCCCCAAAGCCACCGCGGATCTGCTGCCCCATTCGGTTCCCAGATTCTCGGTCGAGCAGAAATCGCAAAATCGTCGGCTGGTGAGAAGCCCCCACTCAGCCCGTTCGATCCGCTCACCGCAGCTGCAGCAATATTTCGGCCGATAGAGCATTCCCATTTTCTCGGTTCCCGGCACCGGGTTGCGAGAAGTATAAGCCAAACGTCTCAATAAGTTAAGAGCCGACAGACGGAGTAAAGATACAACGAAATTTACTGTAGCGGCGTCTGATTGTTATCATTTTAACGAGCCTATGCTGCGTTCCCTTTTGTGCCCTATTTTGATATTCGTCGTGGTCGGCTTCGCCGCTCCTGCAGCCTTCGGACAGGACGACGACCCGATCCGCGTTGATGCCGCCTTGGTGCGGTTGAACATCGGCGTAGTGGACGGGCGTGGACGGCCGATAACGCAGCTCAACCGCACTAACTTTTCGGTTTTTGAGGACGGCGTCAAGCAGGACATTGCCCGTTTCGAGACGACGACCGCTCCGTTCAGCGTCATGGTCCTGCTCGATATGAGCGGCTCGACCAAGACATTTCGCCAGAACATCAAGCTATCGGCCTCGCGTTTCCTTGATGCACTCGCACCGGACGACCGCGTGGCCGTCGTCGAGTTTTACTCGAAGATCCGCCTGCTGAATGATTTTACGACCGACAAGCGTCGGGCAGCGGAGTCGATACAACTCGCGAATGGCGAAGGACAGACCGATCTCTACAAGGCGGTCGAGTTCGCTCTTAAGCGGCTTGAACGCGAGAACACACGACGGAAAGCGATCGTCGTTTTGACCGACGGCATCGATACCGAAGCTCAGGACCGCGACCGTCGCCTGCTTTCCGAACTTGCGGACGACAAGATCCCGAGTTTTCTTAAGACCGAGGACAACGCGAAGCTCAACGAGATACTCGACCGGGCAGATAAGCAGGGCGTGACCATCTACCCGCTCGCATTGCCGACCGGCGATCCCGCACGGCTTGCCGACCCGACACCGCGGCAGATCGAAATGTTTCGCGTCGCCCGTTCGCGGTTAAAATATATCGCCGACCGTACCGGCGGAACGCTCAACACGATCCAGCGGCTTGAGGAAATGGGCAGGCTTTATGCCGAGGTCGCCGCCGATCTCCGCACGCTCTACACCATCGAATATGCCCCGACCAACCTCGCACGCGACGGCAAATGGCGTGAGATCCGCGTCGAGGTGAACGAACCCGGCCTGATCTCCCGCACGCGGCAGGGTTACTTCGCTCGCTAGGCTGACGCGGTTTACTTGACAGCCTCGGCCGCTCTTCGTAATCTAATAGTTCGCTTCGGGCACCCGTAGCTCAGCTGGATAGAGTACTTGACTACGAATCAAGGGGTCGCATGTTCGAATCATGCCGGGTGCACCACAACAACTGCAATAACAACAACACTTACGTGAGCAAACGAAAACGGGCATCATCGCCCGTTTCTTCGTTTCCACCTTATTTTCCACCTAGGAACCTTGATTTTCTCTCTTTTTCCGCGCTTTTGAGGTAAAAAGGAACAATGCAAATTGTTAGGTTTTGTAAATTTCTCGTCGTCGCCGTCCCAATCTTCGAAGGGACCGCTTTCGGGCAAGGTCACAAGGTTGTTGGTGTCTCCTATGGTGATACGATAACCGCCCTCGATGAAGCGAAGCGGCAGATCAAGGTCCGGCTCGCCGGGACAGACGCACCCGAACGCGGGCAAGTCTTCGCGAACCGCTCAAAGCAAAACCGTTCCCGTCTGGTTTTCGGAAAGCAGGTCACGCTCGAAGGTAAAAAGATAGATCGCTACGGCCGCCGTGTTGTGAAGGTTGGCTACGTCGGGGTTGACCTAGGACTTCGCACGTTCGCTGCCGTGAGGTGCTGAGGAGACCTATCACGCGTCTATCGAAATCGTTGAACGACTCGCGCTGTGTCCGGTTTATTTCCATCTGACCAAAATTACCCTCTACGAACGCGGCGAATGCCTTGATTAAACACCGAGACAGCCAGAGAGTCAGCGGCGTTCAGCACCCTAAATTCGAGGGAACTAACGAAACGGAACCGCGACCTCGTATAGCAAATACGTTCCGTTTCTGTTGCTTGAGAAGACTATCTTGCTGCCGTCCGCCGACCAGGTCGGAGCAATGTCGTCGCCTTTTTCACGGGTTAGTCTTATAAGATCTGTGCCGTCGGACTTCATTAGGTAAATCTCTGAGTTGCCGTCCAAGTTCGAGACGAAAGCGATGTGACTACCGTCGGGCGAAACCGCCGGAGAAACATCATAACGTTGGCGGCTCGTTGCTCTTGTCAACGTCTTTGAAGCCAGATCCATGCTAAAAATCTCGAAGTTACCCGTGCGTCCATCTGGAAGGTCGTTTGAAAAGAGGAGTCGTTCATCGTTAGCAAAAACTGGATCCACAGACGAGCCTGCATCCCGATAAAGCAGCCCGGGTTCCTTTCCATCCAAACTCGCCGTCCAAACTTCAAACCGCTGCAGATCGCCGCCGCGGTTTGATGAAAAGACGATCCGCCTCCCATCCGGCGACCACGAAGGCATCTGGTCTGCCGCGGGGTCGGCCGTCACGTTCTTTCGCTCCGAGCCGTCAACCTTCATCGTGAATACTTCGGTGTTTCCTCCGACATAATCGGTGAACGCTATCATCGTACCGTCCGGCGAAAAGCTCGGCTGTCCCGTTCCTTTCGAAATATCAGCGATTTTTCTGTCGCTCCTATAACCGCTTTCCCAAAGCCTCAACGCACCACCGGTAGCCGGATTTCCGCTAAAGTAAACTATCGACCCGTTGCCGGATACGTCAGCGTCGAAGGCGGGACCCGTCGTTCCTGAGATCGGATTCGCGACAAACGGGTCGAAGTCCATTGCGTAGATATTCTCAGCGCCGCCAGCGTTTGAAACGACAAGCAGCTTTGTTCCATCGGGCGACCACGGTGATGAACCGACCGACTCCGTACTCGGCAGATCGGTGACCTTTCGTACTCCGGTGCCGTCTGGGAGCATTGCGTAAACATCAGTATTCTCGCCTTCGCGGTCAGAATTGAAAACGATCAGTGTCCCGTCCGGTGAGAAGCTAGGGTAGGAATCGTGTCCCGGGTTTTCGGTCAACCGAGTGATGGTTTCGTCGTTCAGGTGCTTTCGGTAAATCTCGATGTTGCCGTCACGGTCGCTAACGAAAAGTATGCTCCCTCCATCCGGCGAAAACGACGGATCTCCGTCGAATGCCTCGTGCCTTACAACATTATCGACAGTACCTGTCTCAACCGTATAGATAAAAATATCAAAGTTCTGCCGGCCGTCGGATCCAATAGCCCGGGCCTGAAAAACTATATGCCGACTGTCCGACGACCATGCCGAGTTGCCTGCATCAAACGGAAGCTTTACATCGTCCGAACCATCTGCATTGGCCAAGAAAACGCCGGCCGCTCCCCGCCGTCGAAAAAGCACCTTCTTACCGTCCGGCGACCAGAGCCCAACTTGCAGGCCGGCGATCGAGGATTCCGGCTGAGCGGCCGTGCCATCCTCGTTCATCACATAACTGATCGAAGTTCCTTCGATAACTCGAGCGAATCGTATCCGCCCGTCCGCAGCAAAAGTTGCGATCATCTCCGGCTCTGGGCTGTTGGTCAGCCGGGAAAGGACGTTCTTTGTGGGTGTGATCGTCGACGCGGAAGAACGATTGGCAATAATGATCGCGGTTATCAGCACCACCATTCCAATAGCGAAAACCCCTGCAAACATCCATTTGCGGCCACGATGCTCTATTCCGCCCGTAAATGTGACCTCATTTGGCGCGACGACCGTCGATGTGATCTCCGGTCGGCGGTGGACACTAGCGATAAAGCGATAACCGTGTTTCGGTACGGTCTCGATAAAATCCCTGCCACTCGCGTCCTTTCCAAGTTTTCGCCGAAGCGTGGAGACCGTGCGGCTAACATTTCCTTCCTCAACCACCGCGTCGGCCCAAACGGTGTCCAGCAATTCGTCCTTAGTAACGATCTGTCCGGCGTTCTTGACCAACATCAAAAGCAGGTCGAAAACACGAGGCGTCAGATCGATCCGTTCCCCGCCCCGAGTCAGGCTGCGGCGAGGTGCGGAGATCAAAAGATCTTCGACCTGGTAAACTCCGTCATCTTGCCCGCCTGTTGCCATTTTTCCGAACTTTTCCAAACTTTTCCGTGATTTTACAGGATTTTCCAAAGTGCAGGAAAGTATATTTTCCGTCAGTTCATTCCTTAATCGCCAAGCCTAACCAATCCGGTTTCAGGCCTGCTAGACACATTTTCGTTCAAGTGGAGGACCTTTGCAATGAATCTGCTCCGACCTACGCTATTGTTCTTTGGATTTCTTATATTTTCTCTATCTGCGTTCGCTCAGCAGACCGCGATAAGCTACCAGGGAAAACTCTCTTCCGGCGGAGCCGACGCAAACGGACCGCATGATCTTAAGTTTCGTCTCTATGATGCCCAAATCGGCGGAACGCAGCTTGGAACGGAGATCCTCCGCGATGACGTCATTGTCTCAGCCGGCGTGTTCACGGTCTCGCTCGACTTTGGCAACCAGTTTAGCGCCGCCGGGGCACGGTGGCTTGAGATCGAGGTCCGTGTAGGCACAAGCACGGGTGCTTACACATTGCTTTCGCCGCGGAGTCCGATAACTTCAACGCCTTTTGCAATTCAGACGATCAGGGCGCAGTTCGCGGATTCCGCCGCGAATGCGGACGCCGTTGGCGGTATCCCTGCTTCGGCGCTTGTTCAGACAAATGACCCGAGGCTTTCGGATGCCCGTCCACCCACCGCGAATAGCGGGAACTACATTCAGAACACGACCTCGCTTCAACCACAGGCCGCGAGTAACTTCAACATCAGCGGAACCGGCCGTGCGAACCTATTTCTGGCATCAGATGTCGATTCAAACAATGGTTATCGACTCTCCGGGCAGCCGTTCCTAAATCAACTCGCCGGCAATCTCGCACTCGGAATCTCAGCAGGCTCGCCGAATGTGGGCACGGATAACTCGCTCGTAGGATTCGGAGCCGGGCTGACAAACACCTCGAACAGCCAGTTCAATTCGTTCTTTGGAATGAACAGTGGCCGGAACAACAATGGCGGGACATGGAACACCTACATTGGTTGGCGTTCCGGCTGGAACATTAACAACGGAAACTTTAATACGGCCATCGGCGCCTCGTCAGGGGCCAATATTACTTCCGGCTCGTCAAACTCGATCTTTGGTGCAAGTGCGGGTAGGTTCGTAACGAATGGTTCCAACAACAGCTTTTTCGGATATCTCGCGACCGGAGAGGCATCGACCAACGACTCGACCGCAATTGGTGCATTTGCTTATGCACCGAACTCCAATACGGTGGTGATCGGTGGAGTTGCAGGTCAGAACAATGCCACACTGACCCCGAACGTCGGCATCGGCACTACTGCACCGACGGCTCGACTTCATGTAGTCGGGAATACCCTATTCGATGGAACACTTCAATTCTCCGGCTCGCTTACGGGAAACGGCTCAAGTCTTACGAATCTCAACGCGGGAGCTTTGACAACAGGCACGGTTCCTCAGGCACGGCTGGGCAACAGCGTGATCTTCAATCAGACCGATCAGCAGGCGACAAGCAATTTCAATATCAGCGGAACGGGTACAGCCGGGACCTTCAATGCCGTTTCGCAGTACAACATCGCGGGCATTCGCATACTCTCTACCCCTGGTGGTAACAACATCTTTGCCGGCGCCGGAGCCGGGAACGCAAACACGACCGGTAGCGCGAATTCATTTTTTGGCCTCAACGCGGGCCAGAACAACTCGACCGGCTTTCTGAACTCGTTCTTCGGATCATTCGCGGGCGGATCGAATACGTTGGGTGATAACAATTCTTTCTTTGGCAACAGTGCCGGAGTCTCGAACACGACCGGCTTCAACAACGCATTTTTTGGGAAGCAGGCGGGGAGCGTTAATGTAGACGGCAGCAACAACACAATAATCGGGCCCGACGCGGGTGGAAACAACACATCAGGCGGAAACAACACGTTCATTGGGCGCTTTGCGGGCGGTACGAATGCAACAGGCAGCAGCAACACAATGCTCGGGTTTGCGGCAAATTCGAGTACGAACAACTTATCGAATGCGACCGCTATCGGTGCTAATGCGCTTGTCTCCCAAAGCAATTCGCTGGTCCTCGGAAGCATCAACGGCGTGAACGGCGCTACGGCGGATACAAACGTTGGGATTGGAACCAACATTCCGTCACAACGCTTACACGTTAACGGCAACATTCTTGCAACCGGGAATGCAACGATCAATGGAAGCCTGACTGCTAATGCGACGACGTTCACAACGCTAAATGCGAACAGTCTGACAATAAGCGGCACCACCACATCGAGCATAGTCAACGCTTCTCAATATAATATCGATGGAAACCGCTTCATGAGAGGTGGTGGAGACAACGTATTCATTGGCAAAGACGTAGCGGTCCCTGCGAATCCTTTCGCAACTACCGTCGTCGGGTCTCGGGCAGGACAAAACCTTTCAAATCTCTCCAATGCCAATTCCTTCTTTGGTGCCTATTCGGGCACGTCGAATACCAGCGGCGAACACAATTCCTTTATAGGATCGAACGCTGGTGGTCTCAACACCACAGGAAACTTCAACACGTTTGTAGGGTCGTCGTCCGGGCCAAATATCGTTGCAGGGTCTCAAAATACGTTCATAGGCTCGGAATCCGGCTTGGAAAGCGTAGGTGGCAATTTGCTGACCACATTGGGATATCGAGCTTCGGGGAGCAGCGCGGCAATCTTGAATTCGACGGCGATCGGAGCCCGATCGTATGTTACACAAAGCAATTCCCTTGTTCTCGGATCGATAAGCGGCGTGAACGGCGCTACCTCAAGTACTAATGTCGGCATCGGCACCACCGCTCCGGGCTACCCGCTTGATATTCAGGGGCGGCTTCGGCTTCGTCAGCCTTTGCCGACCGATGCAGCAAACACGGCCGGGCTATTCCTTGCACGAAATGACGCTGGCGGAAACCCGATAGACACGGCGTTCATCGGTATGCGAAACAACACGAGCGTCGGCTTTTACAGCGGTCAGCTTGTCGCATGGCCGTTGTTTGTAGATACGGACACCGGGTTTGTCACAGTTACCACGCTGGGCCCGGCAGGATCGACCCAGCTTTGCCGCAACGCAAACAATCAGATCGCAACGTGTTCATCGTCGATCCAATACAAGACCAACGTCAACAGCTTCGGCTCAGGGCTGGATCTGATCCGAAAGCTTCGGCCCGTTTCTTTCACCTGGATAAACGGCGGAATGGCCGATTTGGGCCTCGTAGCCGAAGAGGTCGCCGCCGTCGAGCCTCTATTGACCACAACGAACTCGAAAGGCGAGGTCGAAGGCGTGAAATACGACCGCATCGGCGTCATATTAATCGATGCGATCCAGGAACAGCAGTCAGTCATTGATGCCCTGCAACAACGGATCGTCAAGTTGGAAAAAGATCTCGCGGAGCTCAAGTCGGTCATGTTCGATCGCGAGAAGTCGGAAAAAAGCCGCGGTAAGAAGTAACTGAAATCATGACATTATGAAACAACATCTATCGCTGATATTTTTCTTCGTCGCTATCTGCTCCGGCGCGGCCATCGCGCAGCAGCCCGTCGTTTTCACCTATCAAGGCTCGCTAAGAGACAACTCGACCCCGGCAAACGGCGCTTACGATATAAAGCTCGGTGTTTGCGACAGCTTAACGTCAAAGGTCTGTCTCGAATCGATCTACGAGGATGTACAGGTCGTCGCCGGCGTGTTCAAGGTGGATTTTACGATCCCACCTATTTATATGAACAGCCTTTTCCCGCAGTATGTCGAAGTATCGGTTCGGCTGGGTGCAAGTACCGGTGCATTCACAACTCTTGCACCCAGGGATAAGATTACCGGATCTGTTTACGCCGGCCGATCATTGATCGCTGACAACGCGATCATTGCCGTTAATGCCCAGAATGCCAGTTTTGCGACGACCGCCGGTTCGGCCAAGTTGGCCGTTAATGCCGAGAATGCAAACAACGCGACTAACGCTGTTAACGCAACAAATGCAGTGAATGCCGCTAATGCTACAAACGCAGCCACTGCCGCAAACGCCTTGTCGCTTGGCGGGCGGCCCGCGGACGAATATTTCAGGTTCAAATGGAACGTTATATTTGGCGGCCAAATAATGGCGGCAAATCAAGGCTACGTCATCGCCACTGCCGGCGAACTTAACCTTGAATTGCCCGCGATGCCGCAGGTCGGTGATGTACTCAGGGTTATCACTTGGGGCGATCAATCGACCTTTCTTATACGCCCAAGCATTACTCAGGGATTCGTCAGGTCCGGGCCGGTGTCTCGATGGACCCAGGGAAATATCCAAGCTGTGAATCTGGCATGTTCAACCGACGGAAATATCGCCGTCGCAAGCAATTACAATGCAAATGGTGACTCGCCGATTTTTCGCACGTCGAACGGCGGTATCACGTGGACACAGCTCGGCCAGCTAGCTACTGGCAACGGCTCGCTTGCCTCATCATCCGATGGGGCCAGATTGATCTCGGCAACTTCAAGCGGCATTTATGGCTCGAATGATTCCGGGGCGACATGGTCATTAAGAAACCCGACTACTTATTATGATATAAGTTCTTCCGCTGACGGAACGAAATTGGTCGGATTCGGAGCAAACGCGATATTCACATCATCTGATTCTGGTGTCACCTGGACTCAACGCCAGGCATTTTCAGGATTCTACGACGGCACTGCCATTTCATCCGACGGAACTCGAATGGCGGCCGCGGCCGGAAGTGTGCTTTACCTTTCGTCAAACTCGGGTCAATCGTGGGCCCCTGTTCCCGGCGTCTCTGCAAATGCAGTCTCGATGTCCGCGGACGGAACGAAGCTGATCATAATCGCCGGCTCTGATCAAAGCGGATCGGTCGTTAAGATCTCAACAAACGGTGGCTCATCGTTTAACACGGTGAGTGACGCCCGGCTTTGGAGAGAGGTTGCGATTTCCGGCGACGGCAGCACCTATGTAGCATCCAGCACAAACACGGACGTCTTGATTTCAATCAATGACGGTGCATCGTGGACACCAAGCGGGGCACCCTATTACCTTGATCAATTCTGTCTTTCGAATAACGGCCAGAGAATATTCGCCGGTTCCGCAGCCGTGGGGGGAAATCGAACTTTACAGATCTACTCGACCAATTCTGGCAATAGGGCATTGAGGGGCCAGAACTCAGTGGAATTGATCTACGTTGGACAAGGAAAGTTCCTGATCGCAAATTCAACCGGCCCTATGAACGTATTTTGAGGACAAGACTCTAGTCTGGGTCCGAATACGGACTGAGCATTCTCTAAGAGACGACGCCCGGTCCTTAGAGCGCTTGGCGCCTGCATTCCGCAAAGGGAAAATTTAGATTCATCCAGCAGGCAATGCGTTACAACTAACCGTAGGGGTTTTTCCCACCTGCGGAGCCAACAAGATCAAAAGAGAACGGGCTCCATTGAGATGCCCGATACGATGCCAATGGGACCCTTAGGAAGGCCGCGGTCGGCCGAACCAACTTGACATTACCGTACTTTGTGCAGACCGGCTTCTGGAACTTCGACTTCAGTCCGACCGCGGCAGGGGTTTCCATCGAGGGCCGGGTCGTATCGGTCTTCGGATCGCCTGTCGGAATGTCAACGGTCCTGCTTTCGGATGTGGAGGGCAATACCCGCGTTGCGATTACAAACCCGTTCGGTCGATTTCGATTTGAAGAGGTCGAAGCGGGACGTGGTTACTTCATCATCGCGAAAGCCAAAGGGCTGTCATCCGATCCTCGATTCATCAATGCCGATCAGGACGTAACCGGAATCGAACTGATCGCGTTTGAACAGTGATCGGCGGTCAGCCCTTTTTTCATTCCGACGCAGCTCGGAACCATCTTCCTGGAAAAAGGAACAGCCCCGTCATTTCCTTTCGATAGGCCCGCCCAACAAGGGCGAACGATCTTGTCACACCGAAGCATTTTGCCGAACTACCCTTCCTTTTTAAGCTTGTTACCCTTTGTTTACTTTCTTGATGAATTTTATTTCTATTCGGATGCGAGCTTCTGCTCGGTTATTGCACCGTCTAGCCGATTCCTGAAACTTAGCTTTTCTTAGCATTTCGGCCGCTCGGTTCACGCTCTTTTTAGCGCGTCCAATTCGTCTAAAGCGTCGCCCTTTTTAGTATGTTCCACTTGTTGGACCACCCACCCGCCGTTTCCCTTTTTTACATCCAACTTCATCCAACCTTCTGCATGAGTCAACCCGCCTATCCAGTCCACGTCACATGGATTATCGATTCGCTGATCTTGCGGCACCTAACCTTGCCGCGATCTTTTTCGAGCTGAGTTTCTCCCGCTCATTAAGGTCAATCAAGACTTTGATGTCCGGCAGTTCCTTTTTCAACCTCGATTCAACTCAACGCGTGTCGCCCTCATCGTTCTCTCAAGGCGCCTCTGTTGAATTGCCTTAGCTACCTCACAAACGCATTCGGCAGCGGCCGATCGCCGGTCGTGCCGAATTGGAGAACCAGCGGGCCGGCCGTTGAACGCAGTGCGAACCAGTTCGAGTTCGATGGCCTGAATACGGCCGCGTCTATCTTGCCGTCGCCGTCGTAGTCGCCCGGTGCGGGAAGGTCGCCGCTTGTTCCCCAAGGGAACGCGAAGAAGCTTGAGTCTTCAGACCGCAGAACATACCATTCCCCGGTCGATGGCCGGAAGTATGCAAGGTCTGCCTTGCCGTCGCCGGTGTAGTCGCCCGGCACGGTCAGGTCGGTCGAGCTTCCGAACGCGAAAGCACGATTGGCTCCGTCGCTCGATCTCAGATACCACCATTCGCCGCCGCCCGAGCCGCCCGTTGGACGGAAGATCGCAACTTCGCTGCCCGAGGGCAAAACGTTGAAATAAACCGGGGCACCGGAACGTTTGGTCAAAACTACTCTGAGAGTCTGGCCGGCCCGTGCCCGCAGAACGTAGTCCATGTAACGCTGGCCGCGAATGGAACCGTTATAGCTCCCCGTCGTTTTACCGCGGGCGAACCGGACATTGACCTTCGTTTGAGCTTCGGTTTCGGGAGCGAACGCAAAGAAGGCGATCAAAAGTGTGCATGCAATAAGAAAGGTCTTCATCTGTTTATCCTCTTTGGATGCGGCCGGCGAAGTCTGGGCAACGCCGGCCTCTTAGGAATGGGTCAGCGGTTCGTCCGCTACTGAAGGCGATCGGCCCAATCGGTATCTTCGAACCAGTATTTCCGGCGTTCTTTCAACCAGCCGTTGCGCTCGTAGTAACGGATCCAGGTGTTCAGGTAGTTCAGAAAGTCGACATCCCCTTTTCGGATGACGAAACTTTCATCCATGGTCTGCATCGGGTCTGCGAGAGGACGGAAGATGCGTGCCCCGCCGTGCTTCATCGCAAACTCAGGCCCCGGAGTTGATGCCATTGCGGCGTTGATCTTCCCTTCGCCGACGGCTTCCATCATCGCGGCCTCGTCGTCAAAATACTGGATCTTGGCCTTCGGGAAGCGTGCCTTTGCGAGTTCATCGTAAACGGTGCCGCTGACAACGCCGATCGTTACATCCTCGTCGTTGTAGTCCTTTTCATCGCCTTTTCCGCGCATTTTGTCGCGGCTCGCGATGAGCTCGATCTTCGACTTCGAATAGGGCTCGGAGAAGTTGACCAGCAATGCACGCTGCGGTGTCGGGTACATTCCCGTGATAAGGATGTCGAAACGCTTGCTCATCAGATCGCCGATGAGTGCCGACGAACCCGCGGGCATGAGTTTCAGCTCTACGCCGAGATCCTCGGCGAGTTTCTTTGCGACATCGATCTCGAATCCGAAATAATTACCGTCTTTATCGCGCATCGCCCACGGGACAAACGTGGCAAATCCAACATTGAGAACGCCTTTCCTTCGAATGGTCACAAGCGTATCCACATTGCTGAGAACCGCCGGCGGTGCCGTGATGACACGAACCTGAGGTGCAGGCCTTGTGGTCCTCGTTCGGCGTTGAGCATCGGCCGAGACCGCGAGGAGCGAAATTGACATTAACGCGATCACAGCGAATGCCGCTAAATTCATTTTTCTTCCTTTCATTTCATTCTCCTATCGATCAACTACCGAACACGAACAAAGCTGAAGTCCGAACCATCAGAGCCGTAAGCCATGAAACCGTTGCCGTCCTTTGAGACCTCGAAATCTCCCCAGGGCAGCGAGAGCCAGCGGTCGCGAAAAGTGCCGTACTCGTAATAGCGGCTGTCTTCGTTCCATATCGAGACCGCGCCATCAGGCTTGATGGTGATATCCGCCATCTCGTTCCGTCGCGGGTTCCAGCCCCGGAAGGTACCAACATAGAAGCTGTTGACGTGCGATGATCCTTCCTTCCAGCCGTCATGGTCCTGCTCCGACTTCCGGTCCTTAGAGGCAAGAACGCCTGCGAGGATCAGGCCTCCGAGGATGGCTCCGCCCGCGATCGCGGCACCGGTGCTCGACTTTCCATATCGAAACTCGGCCCGGCAGCCGTGATCGACCCAAATGCCGCGGCGGTCATAGCCCCAATCGGTGCCTTGGTTGCAGTTCGAGAAGGAGAGCTTTCGCTCCATCGTGACGTTGTTGTCCGTATCCGCCCGGCAGTAGTTATAGCCGCCGCCGATGCTCTCGCAGGTCAACGTTCTCGCCTGAGCGAATACCGAGTGGATCCCGAGAGTTCCAATGAACATTAGGGACATCAAACTGAACGAGATCCCCTTCTTGATGGTTTTCATTTCCTATCCTCCGTTTGGAAAATGCCGGCGGCCTTCCCGGTCGCCGGCGAAAAGAGCCAAGCTTAGTACTCGCTGGTGCGGTCAACGACGAACTGCCACGTAGCTTCACCCGGCTTGATCTTGTACTGAACCTGTTTCGTCTTCCCGGTTTTCTTTGCGTCAGCACCGGAACGGTCAAAAACAGGAAAGCGATGAACCAGAACACTTTCGACGATCGCCATATCGTCCTCGCCGTTGTACCCCTTGTATTCGGCAGATGCGGTGTTCGGTTCTCGCATACTGACCTCCGAAAGCGATTTCTTGTTGTTTGCCGAATAAGCGACTACACGAGCCCGTTTGAGGCCGTCGCTCTCACGGTAGAAAACGTAGATCTCCGGTGATTGATCGATGTTCAGATCGCCGACCTCGGCCTCAGAAACGCTTCCGTTGATCTTCACGACAACCGGTTCATTGCTAACGGTAAGCCCAGCGGGCGTTATCGTTACCGCGTTATCCGAAGCGCTGTTCGGACTCTCGACCGTGAACTTGATCCCATGGAGTTCGACGGTTTTCTTGAAAGGCTCGGACTTCGCCGGAGCGGCGCTCGTCGCCGCGGAGTTGCTGTTAACGGCAGCATTCGAGTTTGTAGAATTAGTTGGCGATGCGGGTTTTGACACCGAATTGGCCGGCGTGTTCTGGGTGCTGCCGCAACCGGACGCAACCGAAAGCAGAACGAACGCGATAATACCGATCAAAATTGTGTGTTTCATTTTTCTGGGGTCTCTCCTGTGCCCGCTCGAAGTCCCATCTAAGAGCAGGAAAGGAAAATTGAAAAAGCGGCCCGGCTTTCCGAGCCGCGCCATCTTCTAGTTGCAGCGAGGGTGCGTCTGGATATCGACCAGGGAATCGTAACGGCCGTTAGCAGTCGCAACCTGAATGCATTGCCTGCTCTGACGACGCCACCAGATCGTGTAGCTGGTGTTTCCGGTCTTGAAACCGTCAACGTTCCGGAAACCGCGGGACTGCATCTCCCTTTCGCCGGAAGAGGCCCGAGCCCCGACAAGATCGCTTACATCGACCTTGTTACCGCCCTGATTTCCACCTTGATTTCCACCGCCCCAAGTCGTACGCGAGTACGCGATCTGTTCGCCGTTATCGACGCGGGTGGTCAAGATGCCGTTTCGCTGTCGGGTGACCCGGGCGATCGCACCATTGATGTTGAAACGGTTGCCCGTGATGTACATCCCGTAGGACATTCCACCGTTGATGTCTGCCTGAACGTTGCCGGTATTCGAGATGGTTAGCGTTATCCGCTCGCCATTCGGGCCGCTGCCGTAAAAGGTACCGACCGCCCACGCAGGCGGGTTCATTTGCTGGTTGTTGTTATTGCCTCCGCCGCCGGCATTGTTTCCGCGGTTGCAGTCAAACGCAGGAGAATCGACGATGGAATTGTAGCGGCCGTTCATTGTAACAACCGTGATGCAAAGGCTACGGCGATTATTCCACCAGTTGGACCACTTGCGGTCCCCGCCCTCTTCGGTTTTGACGAATGTGAAGCCACGGCGGCGGAGTTCCGATTCGCCTGACGACGCACGCGCACCGACCAGATCACGAAGATCGCGTGGTGTGTCCTGTGCGAAAGCCGGGATAGAAAGCATCCCGAGAATGAGTGTCATGTAGATAAGTTTTTTCATAGTCTTGTTGTTCAGTCACGGTCCCGTAATGAGAACACCGGGAATTAGTTCAGAGATCGGACAAAGCCCCGGAATCACGCCGAGCACAGCAAGCCCGATCCTCGTCAACCATTCGTTTTCGCCTGGGGATCCTCTCAACGGAAAAGGCGGGAGCCCGCACAGACTCCCGCTCGGCATCAGTGCCGAACCGAGGTCCAGGCTCGCCGAAAAGGTCAAAGATCAAAACTGGCCGTAGTAAAATTGAAATGAGAGGAGAAACCGAGGTAGCAAACAGCAGGGTGGACACCAATCGACTGGTCGAAGAATAACGCTCGGCGATTTCCGGACGTTTCAAAACGAACACTACCCAGGAGTTCAAACAAATCCGGCCGATTTCGTCGCACACGTACGACAAACAACGGCCTAATACCACGTATTGCTAGGATTATAAGTAATCAGAATACGCAGCGATATACGTAATGCTACTGAATGTCATTCGAGGAAGTACTTAGATTCTCTTCGGTAAGGATCAGCTCCTTATTCTCGATGGCGAACTTTACGAGGGCATGCGGGCCTCGGATGCCGAGTTTTGTACAAATGTTGTACCGGTGGGTCTCAACGGTCCTCACACTGATAAATAGCGCCTCCGCGATCTCTCGGTTTGTTCGCGACTGTGCGATTTCCGATAGTATCCTTTTTTCGGTTCGTGACAGCCTGCTTAGGTCAACTGAAGAAGACGGCTTAGCCTTTACCTTTGTTCCCGACGGGGAGCTATTGCGAAGCCCGGAACTTAAAAAGGCCTCCCCGCAAGAAACGGCTCGGATACATTCGACGATCTCGTCCATTACCGCGTCTTTAAGCACATAACCGCCGATCCCCAACCGAGACATTGAGCGGACAACTGATTGATTTCGATGCATTGTCAGGAAGATCACCTTGACCGGTGTTCGCCGAGCGTTAATGATCTTTGCAACCTCAATTCCATCTAGTATTGGGATATCTAGGTCGAGGATCACGACATCAGGTGAGCATTGTTCAACAAGCTCCAAAGCCCTGGCCCCGTTCGACGCCTCTCCAACGATTTCGAAATTTGGTTCGGCGGACAGGATCTCAGCCAACCCGCGGCGAAAGATCGGGTGGTCATCAACGATGATCATCTTGATCGTGTCAGTTCTCATTTTTTGGTATCGCAATACTAACTGTTGTCCCGTCTTTGCCTGAAACGATGGAAGACGAACCTCCGAGTAACTCGACCCGCTCAGTAATGTTCCTCAATCCAAATTGCGGATGCCTTGCTCCATTGCCGCCGCTAAGCATCGAACCGACGTCAAATCCGATCCCGTGATCGCGAACGTCGATGAGGATCTTGTTGTCGAGGAGCCGAACACTGACCTCGGCTCGGGCGCTCTGTGAGTGCTTTACGATGTTATTCAAGCATTCCTGCATGATCCGAAGCACGGCGACCTCACTATCGCGAGGGAGAAGGTTGTCGATATCGTTGATATTCTTTTCGAACACGATCCCTGAAGCATCCTCGGAATGCTCGAGCACGCTTACTATTGCTTCGGTAAGCCCGAACCGCTCAATGTCCTTTGAACCAAGATCCTGAACAATCGCTCGAGTCTCCTCTAGGGAATCCGCAGCAAGTTCTTCGATCTTATTCATCAACCCAGGAACGGTCGAGCCATCGCCCTTGGTCGATTCGCGGGCCTGGCGGGCCCAATTCTTCATCAGCAATAGGTTCTGTCCGAGGCCGTCGTGAAGTTCGGCGGCGATCCGCGATCGCTCGCGCTCGCTGGCGGCGATCAACTGGCGGGAAAAGTCGGTCTGCCGTTGCCGCTGTTGTTTTAGAGCAAGATTCCGGCGAACGAACCACAAAACGATCAGTCCTGCCAGAAGCCCGACAACCCCGGCGATAAACCATGGTGACTCCCAGAACTTCGCTGTCACGATGATCTTCAGGGTCGCGTCATTCGTGCTCCAAATACCATCGGCATTAACGGCCCGGGCGCGGAACGTATATTCGCCCGGAGGAAGGTATGGAAAGAAAGCCGTTCGGCGCTTGCCGGCATCGATCCACTCTTCGTCGATCCCCTCGAGCATGTAGAAGAACCGAACTTCCTCAGCACGCGAAAAACTAAGGCCCGTATAGTCGATCTCTAGATTTCGAACACCATCCTTGATCGTCACCGGAGCACTCGGATCGAAAGCAAATGGCATTGTCCTCTTCGATGGGTTACTTACCCGAGCGATCGCGTTCTCAATAACGACAACCGGAGGAGTTGCTGCCAGCCTCTCAGGGTCAACCACGGCAACGTCGTTGATCAATGGAAACCATGCCCTTCCGTCCGAAGTTATTGTGCCGGCAGGCTGGTGGCCGCCGTTACCCTCGCTCGTACTTAATCCATCCGCAGATCCGAGGATCGCACCGCCGATGAACTGCTGCTCACCCGCGGCAACCTTCACGAATTCGGATCGAGGAGCGACCACAATGCCAAGATTGGTAAGAAGCCAGAACCGGTCGTTATCGTCATGGAGGATTCTCGAGAGAAAATTATTCGGGAGCCCGTTTTGTGTGCCGACGTAACCAAACGATCCATCCGCATATCGGAGCAGCCCGCCACCGTAGGACGCGAGCCAGATCGCTCCGGTCCGATCCTCAAAAATATCCCGAATGAATTCATTTCCGGGGCCACCCTTAAGTGAGAGTTCCTCGAAACGGCCGTCTTTGAACCGCCCGGCCCCGCGTCGAGTGCCGATCCAAACAAAGCCGTCACTGGTTTGAGTTATAGAGTGAACGCTCTCCTTAGCCATTGGTTCTGAGGACTCGGTCCATTCGGTATCGTTGCGGCGTTTGAACAATAGCCCCGTTTCGGTCCCAACCCATGTGGAACCATCGGATTCAAAGAAGATAGCCTGAACGTGAAGGTCGGCAAATCTGGAATCCGGTACGAGCTCTTCGTCCTCAATTCGGAAAAGCCCATTTTCCCCACCGACCCAGACCTTCCCGGCAGGGTCGATCGCGAGGCATTGGACGAGCGGGAATGCCGCAGAACCGCGAATCCGTGTGACCTCGGATAACTTTGCTCGATCGAATACAAAAAGCCTTCCTCCGGCGAGCCAAACCCGCCCGTCCGGGTCTTCCTTAACGGAATAAAATGCCCCTGTGGCTATCCCTGTCATCTCGGATATCGTCTGGACGCGCCGGCGGGTCAACTTTATAAGGCCATCGGTCTGCGTCGCGAGCCAAATGTTTCCCTCTGCATCTTGGATCATCGCTCGCGATCCATTCGCGACGCTTCCTGAAAGGTCGTAACGGGTGAGTCCGTCATCTCTTATCCGATAAAGCTCGTTGGTCTGCTGGAACCAAAACGCACCATCGAACGCAGCAACCGCGAACCCGGCTCGGTGGATCTTTGGGTCGAGCGGGAGCAGGTCGGAAAAACGGCCGTTGCTGAAACTGCCAAGGCGGGTGGAGGTGCCGACGATCGCTTCGCCGTCTTGGGCGAAGGCTACGTCAAAGACACTTACTGGGAACTCCTCGCCGATCGATGCCGAGTCTGTTGCCGCCTCTGCCGAGAGCAGTGCGATCCGATAAGCGTGCTTGGCCCAGACCCTCTGATTTGCATCAACAAAGAGATTGAATGAATCGGCCTGGGCCACGACCGTAGGTATGAGCGACGTTTCCGCATTAACTGAGATGGACTCGATGCCGGTTCTGGAAGAAATAAAGACCGTTCCGGATCGATCTTCTTTGATTCCCCAGACCTGCCCGCGACGAAAGCCCTCGGCCTGCCCGACCTCGACGACACCGCCCGAGGAGAATATGTAAACCTCGCCGCTATCCGTACCGACCCAAATGCGGCCGAGCGAATCCTGTTCTATCGAAAGAACCCTGTTTGAGTTAAAGCCGGGAGTATTGGTCGAATCGAAGACAGTGAACCGAACCCCGTCAAACCGTGCAAGCCCACCGAATGTCCCAAGCCAGATATACCCGTCCTTTGCCTGGAGAATGGAGGTGACAGTATTCTGCGGCAGTCCCTGGCTGGTAGTCCACTTCGCGACCAAAAAGTCGTTTTTCAAGTCCCGCTCCAGAATCGGCCGCTCGCCGCCAAAGACAGGCGAAGACGCGATAAGGACGAGCAGAACCCCGACCAGAAATCCGAACAACCCACGCATAAGAGGTACTATCGGACTCTAAGCGTATCAATCGAATCTCTGATTATGCAATCCTCGATCGTTCCGTACACTATCGGTGCACTGAGTTCGACACGTGATCGCCCAGCAACGGCCATGATCTTTGGGTCCGCTCGGATGTGAGCCAAAATCGGCTAGGCGGCTTGGTCGATCGGGGCGACGACGTCGAACACGGGCGTCTTTTTCTCGACCATTTCGCGGGTGATGAGCAGTTCTTTTATCTTCGTTTCGGATGGAAGCTCGTACATCGATTCGAGCAGGATCTCTTCCAAGATCATCATCAGCCCGCGGGCACCGACCTTTCGTTTGTGGGCCTCGTGGGCAACGGCCTTGAGGGCTCCCTCGGTGAATTTGAGCGAGATATTGTCGAACTCGAACTTCCGCTGATACTGGCGGACGAGAGCATTCTTCGGCTCGGTGAGAATGCGGATTAGCGCAGCTTCGTCGAGCTCGGCGAGCACGCCGACGACCGGCAGCCGGCCGACGAACTCGGGGATGAGGCCGTAGTGGACTAGGTCCTCGGGTTCAAGTTTATCGAAGGCCTCGTTGCGGCGTTCTTTGCTTGATTTGACGTCAGCCTGAAAGCCGAGCGACTTGTTGCGGAGCCTCTTCTCGATGACCTTTTCGAGGCCAATGAACGCACCGCCGCAGACGAAAAGAATATTGGTCGTATCGAGCTGGGTGAATTCCTGCTGCGGGTGCTTGCGCCCGCCGCCGGTCGGGATATTGGCAACGGTGCCCTCAAGTATCTTGAGCAGGGCCTGCTGGACGCCCTCGCCCGACACGTCGCGGGTGATCGAAGGATTGTCGTCCTTGCGGCAGATCTTATCGATCTCGTCGATGTAGATTATGCCTTGTTGGGCAAGCTCGACATCATTGCCCGCGGCCTGAAGCAATCGGAGCAGGATTGTCTCGACATCCTCGCCAACGTAGCCGGCCTCGGTCAGGCTTGTTGCGTCGACGATGCAGAAAGGAACGCTAAGCTGACGAGCGAGAGTCTGGGCAAGCAGGGTCTTACCGGTGCCGGTCGGGCCGATCAGAAGGATGTTCGACTTCTGGATCTCAATATCGGCACGCCGCTTCGCAAGCTCAAGCCGCTTGTAATGCTGATAAACCGCGACCGAAAGACGCTTCTTTGCTCCGTCCTGCCCGATGACGTATTCATCGAGAAATCGCTTGATCTCCGCCGGCTTGGGCAGATGCGTGCGGGAGACCTGTCCTTCGACCTTGTCGTCGTCATTGATGATCTCATTGCAGATATCAATGCACTCATTGCAGATATAGACGCCCGGGCCGGCAATCAGCTTCTTTACGTCGTTCTGCGTCTTTCCGCAAAACGAACAGCACAGCAATTCTTCTGGTCGTCGGAAATTAGCCATAATAAATCAGTTGCCGGAGGTCAGTTTTCGGTCGTCAGCTCACTGAAGACGCATCGTTAGCCGTTTTCGGCACGATCGAACGCGAAAGACCATTGATCATGCGACCAACCTCGCCGGTCATCGAAAATAACGGTTCTGCCGCTTTCGCATCAACGAATCCAAGATTCACCGCAATCTGTATCTGAGTCTCGAGTTCCATCAACGAGCCATAAGCAACGGAAAGATGATAAACGAACTCCTTGGTCGAATTTCGGCCTTGGCCCTCGGCTATGTTTGACGGAATTGATACCGCAGCCCGCTTGATCTGACTCGTAAGGCCGTACATTTCCTCTTTCGGAAAGCAAGATGCGAGTTTATAGGTCGCAGTCACTATCTCCATCGACTTTTTCCAAACCAATAACCCGCGGTATCCTTGGCTCATAACTGAAAGGCCGACGACTGACAACCGATAACCGACAACTGGTCCCTACTTTTCTCTATGCTCGATCACTTCGTCGATCAGGCCGTAGTCTTTCGCCTGGACGGGCGAAAGAATGCGGTCGCGTTCGACGTCGAGTTCGACCTGGTCAAAGCTTTGTCCGCTGTGGTTCGAAATGATCCGCGAGGTCATCTCACGCATACGAAGGATCTCTTCCGCCATGATACGGACATCAGTCGCCTGGCCCGAAGCACCGCCCGAGGGCTGGTGGATAAGGATGCGTGAGTGCGGCAGGGCAAAACGCTTGCCCTTGGTTCCGGCGGTCAAGAGCAGTGCTCCCATCGAAGCCGCCTGCCCGACGCATATCGTCGTTACGTCGTTCTTGATGAACTGCATCGTGTCGTAGATCGCCATTCCGGCCGTTATCGAACCGCCGGGCGAATTGATGTAAAGATTGATATCCCGCTCCGGGTCTTCAGCTTCTAGAAACAAAAGCTGCGCGACGATCAGATTTGCGATCTGGTCGTCGATCGGCGTTCCGATGAAGATAATGCTGTCTTTCAACA
>CAZGLZ010000021.1:0-42250 GCA_964526245.1 uncultured Chloracidobacterium sp.
ACGGTCTTTGTTTACTCGGCCGGGAAGCTCGCCGCCGAGTACTCGACCGCACCGCTGGAACCGAACCCGACAACGAAATGGACGGTCACTGACCAATTGGGATCGCCGAGAGTTCTCGTCAACTCGCTCGGCGAGGTCGTCTCACGCCGGGACTTCATGCCCTTTGGCGAGGAGATCACGCCCGACGGCACGCATCGCACGGCCATTCTCAAATACAACTTCGGCGACAACATCCGCCAGAAATTCACCGGCTACCAGAACGACAAAGAAACCGGCCTCGACTTCGCCGAAGCACAAATGCTGCACAAAATGGAAAAGGGCCGCCAAGATGGCAGCCCTAAGCTGTTGATAATATTGGTGGCCAGGGACGGAATCGAACCGCCGACACGCGGATTTTCAGTCCGCTGCTCTACCAACTGAGCTACCTGGCCGGAATCGCGTCTTCAGACGGCGAAACCCTTAATATACGGATTCGCTTGTTTTCTGTCAAACGAATCGGGCGAGGTCGGTTTTCGGATAACCGGCCGACCGCATTCGGACATCTCAGGCGAAATATGGGAAAATGCCCGATATGAATTTGCGTCTTTTTTCTCTGATCGCATTAGTGTCATTTGCCGGAGCCTGCGGCGGCGGAGCCACAGGCAATTCCAATCAGGCCGCGGCCAATAACGCCAACATCCCGGCGGGAATGCAGCCGATGCCGATCCAGCCCTCGGGCGAATCAACTCCCGGCATTCCGCCTCCGGGCCAGGCCAACGTCGTAGAAAAAGGGCCGACACCGACACCCGGCATCGACCCTGCGAATGTAAATGTCCCGATGAAGCCCGGTGCTACGCCCACGCCCGGAATACCGGACCCCGAAACGCTTCGCCGGCAGATGAACCAGCGGAACACCAATGTCAGTGCACCGCCGCCGGCTGCTGCAAATACTTCTTCAACGATGCCGGACCGCAAACAGCCGCGTCCGGTCGGCCAACAGTAACCTTTCAAACGGCGGCGTTTGCTTTAGGCAGGCGCCGCTTCTGCCGTTTCAACAAAGCCGAGCGCCGACTTCACATCCTTTTCGATGCGTTCGCGCGTCTCGGTGTTCTCCTTGAGCATGTTCTTCACGTTCTCGCGGCCCTGGCCGAGCCTTTCGCCCTTGTAAGAGAACCACGCACCGGTTTTCTCGACCACGTTGTTCGCCACGGCCAGATCGATCAGGTCGCCCTCGCGTGAAATGCCCTCGCCATACATGATGTCAAATTCCGTCTCGCGGAAGGGCGGTGCGCATTTGTTCTTTACGACCTTTACGCGGGTGCGGTTGCCGACCACCTTGTCGCCGTCCTTGATCGCACCGATGCGGCGGATATCGAGCCGGACGCTGGCGTAAAACTTCAAGGCCTTGCCGCCCGTCGTCGTTTCCGGCGAGCCGAAGAAGACGCCGATCTTCTCGCGGAGCTGGTTGATAAAGATAAAGGTCGTCCTCGAATTGGCGACGATCGCCGTTATCTTTCTGAGAGCCTGCGACATTAGCCGTGCCTGAAGCCCCGGCAGCGAATCGCCCATCTCGCCGTCAAGCTCCGCCCGCGGGACGAGTGCCGCGACCGAATCGACCACGATGACGTCGATACTGTTCGAGCGGATCAGCGTTTCGGCGATCTCAAGAGCCTGCTCACCCGAGTCGGGCTGCGAGATGAGCAGGTCGTCGATATTCACGCCGAGCTTGCCGGCATATTCCGGGTCCATCGCATGTTCGGCATCGATGTAGGCCGCGATGCCGCCCATCCTCTGGGCAGATGCCACGACCTGCAGGGCCAGCGTCGTTTTGCCCGAGCTTTCCGGGCCATAAACCTCGATGATGCGTCCCCGCGGCACACCGCCGACGCCGATCGCCGCGTCGAGGCTCAGGCAGTTAGTCGAGATCGCCCCGGCTTCCTCATGCGGGCGTTCGCCGAGCCGCATTATCGAGCCCTTTCCGAATTTCTTCTCGATCTGCAGAAGCGCAGATTCAATGGCCTTGCTTTTGTCGATGCTCATTTATTTGTGGTTCTCCTGATTTTGGGATTGCCGATACTTTACTGATACTCGACAGATTTTCCAAATCGGCTATAATGTATCACAGATGAAACGCTCAGGCAATCGTGGGAGGCGTTTAAATTTATGGTTTTCATGAAGCCTTTTTAAGAGCTATCGCGGCGAACGTTTGAGGCTTGTCGGCTTTGCCCTATAATGATTTTCAATTGAATTAGCGGCCGGAGCCGGGCAGGCTCTTGCCAAAATCGGAAACAATGAATTTTTCCAGCCCGATCGGCCAAACGCTCGACGGCAAATACAACATCGAACGCGAACTCGGCCGCGGCGGGATGGGGACGGTCTATCTTGCCACGCACCTCGGCACCGAGCGTCCGGTCGCGGTCAAGATAATCGCGCCGCAATTTATGCAGCGGCCGGAGTTCGTCGAGCGCTTTCGCCGCGAGGCCCGTGCGGCCGGAAGGCTTCGTCACCCGAACGTCGTCGATGTAACGGACTTCGGATTTGCCGAAACCGACAGCGGCCGCGTGGCCTATCTCGTGATGGAGTATCTCGATGGCTGCACGCTCGGCGAGATACTCGATGAGGAAAAGAACCTGCCCGTTAGCTGGACGCTCGATATCCTCGAACAGGTCTGCTCGGCCGTCCATGAGGCGCATCAGCAGGGCATCATCCACCGCGACCTCAAACCCGACAACATCTGGCTCGAGCCCAATCAACGCGGCGGCTACACCGTCAAGGTACTCGATTTCGGTATTGCCAAGGTCGATTCGGCCGGGCATTCATTTAGCTCGACGGACGCGGCAAGAACCGGCGGCGCATCAACGGTTGCCATGGGCACCGCGAGTACGTTTGCGGGTGACGAAGGCTCGACCGCGATCCACGACAGCATTTCGCCGACGCAGATCGTCGAGGCTCGGACGTTGATCCAGGCACCAAGCGAGGAATCCGAGCCGGCGAAACCGAATCCGGCAAGGCAGACCGTCAATCTCACGGCCGAGATCGATCAGGAAGCGGTCGGCACAAAGATACTCGAGAATGGCGAAGCCGAACTTCCTGGCGGTGCGACGCCCCGGTTGGACACGGCGCCCGTCACAAAGGACCTGACCCGCGTCGGCGCCGTGCTCGGCACGCCGCTTTATATGTCGCCGGAGCAATGCCGCGGGGAGAAGCTCGACCCGCGCTCGGACCTTTACAGCATCGGTGTGATCGCGTACCAGATGCTTTCGGGCGAGCCGCCGTTCCGCGGCGATTTTACCGAGGTGATGGCGTGCCATCGCGAAGCTCCGCCGCCGCCGCTCAAGGTCCGAAAGGTCCGCCGCAAGCTCCGCAAGGTGATAATGTCGGCGCTTGAAAAAGACCCCGATCTTCGGCCGCAGTCTGCCGCTTCATTCGCGACGATTCTTCGTTCGCGGAGCGAGGGCATCGCCGGACTTATGCGGCGGGCGGTGATGATCTACTCCGAGCACATCGGGAAATTCCTCGGCCTCTCGGCTCTCTTTTACATCCCGATGACGCTGCTAACGATCGCGATCGTAACGGTCGGCGTGATGACCGCCACGGAGAATATCTCGGAGACTTGGGGCTTTCCGATACTCGGTATCCTGCAGACCTTGTTGTTCTTCGCCACGATCCTTACGGGCTACCTGATCCTTGGAACTAACACCTGGATCGTTGCCCATTCAATCGCCGTCCCGCTTCGTCCGATCCGGGTTCGGGCCGCTCTACGCGAGGTCAACAAGCGGCGTGCCCGGCTGCTTGGGACGGGCTTGCTCTCGACGCTGCTTCAGCTCGTGATCGGTGCTATTACCTGCGGTATAGGGTTTCTCATTTCGAGTGTCCTCTGGGCATTGGTCGGGCCGGTCGTAATGATGGAAAACCTTCGCGGCTGGAGCGCCATCAAGCGTTCGAGCCAGCTTGTTCGCCGTTCGCTTGGGACCACCGTTGCCGCCGTTCTGATAATGTTCTTCATGCCTGCACTCGTTGCCGGAACGTTGTCTTTCGTAATTAACATCACCGCCGTTGCTCTTGAGAAATCGGCGTCGAACGTCGTCGTTACCGAAAACACCGAAGGCCCTGGCACACAGATCACAGGCAGCGAGTCCGTTGATCCCGAGACCGGCCGCCGCGAAGGCAAGGTTACGATCAGCACCGGAAACCAGCCGGCTGTCCGCTTCATGAACATGGACCGCGACACCCGCAAGAAAGTGACGAACGCGATCCTTGAGAGCCTGCTTCAGATACTTCTGATCCCGATACAACTTGTGATGATGTCTTTCACGGCCATCATCGGTGCACTTCTTTTCATCAAAACGCGGCAGGCCGGCGGCGAGCCGATAACCGATCTTCTCGCGCAATTTGAGGACACGGATGGGCCGAAGAAGAAGTGGCAGGAACGCGTCCGCAAGCGCCTGCTCGAATCCGGACGCATCTCGGCAAACAGCAAGTCTTAGCGATGTTAAAGCTCGTCTCAGCTTTCCTCTTGCCGTTGCTTGCAGCGGCGGTGCTTGCCGCCACGGCGAGCGGGCAGGGAAGCGTCCGCGAGATCCGCATCGCCGCCGGGGAAACACTTGAGGTGACAAATCCCCGCGGCCGCGTCATCGCCCGCACTGATGCCTCGCTTACCGAAACCGGCAGGCTCGAACTTTCATCGCCCGCGGGCATTGCCGACGGGCTCGCGCAGATAACGGCGACGTCCGTCACGATACCGGCGACGGTCCCCGACCGCATCGATCTCGAACTGATCGTCCCCGAGCGCACATCGCTCCGTATAACGACTACAGATGGCGAGATCCGTGCCGAGGGCAACTTCCTTAAAGTGGAGGCTCGCTCGGAGACCGGAACGATCGCCGTTGACCTGCCCGAGGAGCAGCTCGAATATTCGCTGCTTTGGACCGAATCTCGGCCGCGGTTCGTCGCCGATTTTCCTCTCGAACCGGTCCGGGAACGTTCGCGTGGGCGCTTTGAGATCAAGGGCCGGCACACCTCAGCGGCTGAGGGCGAAGGCAACGGTTCCGAAGATCGGGCTTCGACGCTCGAGACGCGAACGGCCCGCGGCATCGTCGCCATCAACGTCCCGCCGAACGAGATCACCGGCGACCTCCGCGAGCGTCCGCTGACCGAAGCGGCCAAGGGAATGATCCGCAGCGGCGATAGCATTCTGATGGAGGCGATCCGCCGAGCGGCACCGAAGTATTACGGCGACTACGCCCGTTCGCTCCCGCCCTTTCGCCGCGAACCCGGGCTCCGCGACGGCACATCGGCCGCATCGTTTTCGGGGCCGGGACTTCGCCGGGCGACCGTCGCCGTAACGGATGAGAATGACCGTGCGATCGCCGGTATTCGCCCCGAAGAATTTGAAATAACCGAGGCCGGCCGGCCGCTCGAATCGGTTTCGGTCAGGCCGGTCGAAGCACCGGTGAATCTTGTTTTACTGCTCGATGTTTCCGGGAGCGTTGAGGGCTACGTCAATTTCATCCGCAGGACGGCGAGGGCCTTCATTGCGACGGTCGACCCGCGCGACCGCGTGGCGATCGTCACCTTCGCCGATGACGTCAAGACGCTCGTCACATTTACGAACGACAAGGCAAAGCTCTCCGCGAGTCTCGACAGCTTTGACGCCGGCGGTTCGACCGCCTTTTACGACGCCGTCGGCTACACGGTCGCCGAAACGCTCCGTCCGATCCGCGGCGAGCGGACGGCGATAGTGATCTTGACCGATGGCGACGACAACCGCTCGTTTCTGCCCTTTGATCCGCTCGTCTCCGCGGTCGGCGAGAGCGGTGCTCTCATCTATCCGCTTTACATTCCCTCGGCGCTCGTAGCAGCGGCGGAGACCGCTCCCGACCGGCAAGCTGACCCGCTCCGCGCCCGCTACTTCGGCCTTTCAAAGCGTGCCGAGGGCGAAGGCGAGCGGCTCGCGAAAGCCTCCGGCGGTGTCTATTTCCCGATATCGCAGATCGCCGAGATCGACCGTGCATACGAGGACATCGCCCGCCAGCTCCGCGCCGCCTACGACATCACTTACCGCTCCGAACTCGCCGAGCCCGACCCCAACCGCCCATCGCCCCGCCTCCGCATCCGCGTCAAACGCCCCAACGCCCAAGTGAGAATCGACCGGGTCCTGGATCTTAGCAACAAGTAAGCAGGCGTTCACCGGCATATCTGATTTGACGGTACTTGTCCACCAGGAATAGACTCAAAGGAGGAGTAAAAAAGCGATGGCGTCCAACGACATATTCATTATTCACCCGACAGAAGAGCAAGCCGTTGCCCTCAAGGCCTTCGTGAAAGCGCTCAAAATCAACTTTGAAATGACGACGCCAGATGAGATATACAACCCCGCTTTCGTCGCCAAGATCCGAAAAAGCCGGCATCAGATAAAGCAAGGCAAATCGGTTCGGGTCGAGAAAGCGGAGCTTAAGTCGTTTCTCGGCCTCGAATGACGCTGCATCTCAACTTTTCCAAACAGGCCACCGAAGACATTGAGTTTTTCAAGAGCTCGGGCAACAAGGCGATCTTGAGAAAAGTTCTCGCGCTTCTGGACAAGATCATCGAACACCCTTTCGAAGGCACCGGCAAACCCGAAGCCCTGAAATACACCCTCAAAGGCTGTTGGTCGCGGCGCATCACCGGAGAACATCGCCTGATCTACGAGGTCGTCGAAGACTCGGTTTATATCCACTCAGTTCGCGGACACTACGAATAAAGCCCGAGCCCGGCTGCAAAAGACCGCTCTGATTCCGAACTTCGCTTTAATGCGGATATCGTTTTGCCGGGTTTCTGTCTCTCTCTTTTTCCTTTCACTTCCTTTTTCTTCGTTTCTTCTTCCGTGGTTACTTCCCCGGTCGCCGTACCTTGGCCGCATCAAGGGAGGGAAAAGTCGTCGAAGACGACGCCATTGATGTAGCCCACGTCGAAAGACGTGGGTCGCGTTTCCCATATGAATCCGGAACCGTCGAAGACGGTGGCATTAGCACACAGACATCCCGATTCTGGAATTCCCATTCCACTTGACACCCCTGCTAAAATTCCTTTTAGCTCAGCCGCAGCCCAAATAGAGATTATTGAAAAATGCTTCAAAGCCCGGAAAAGATATCGGTAGCGTCGCATAATAAGCTCAGCAACGAGAATGGCGTCTTTCTTCGAAATCTTCAAATTTGTCGGACATTGTTACTTGTCGCGGCAATGATCTGGCTCTTGACCGGACCAACCAGTGCGCAGATCAATAAACCGGCTGAATGGGCAGTTTGTCATGAGATCGAATCTGCCCTTTCTGCAAACCTCAAAATCTCAAAATTTCTGCGCCGTGCGTTCTCCGATGATGAATGTCGATTTGAGTTCGAGGCTGACAAAGAGTCTTTTTTGCTTAGCGTAGAAAAATACAGCACCGCGGACGAGGCGGAAAAAGCGTTATTAGCGGATTTTGACTCCCTCACACTCGCCGAAACGTATCCGGAAAATGTGATGCGTTTGCCACGAAAAAATTACTGGAATCAAGTAATTGGCTATAAGAGTGCCGATTCGGATCACTTGGTCTTGCTTAGGTATCGAAGTTCCGTAATCACAATCATTTCTTCTAGCTACGATATGATTCTGAGCATTGAACCGGTGCTTAGAAGCATTCGGCTTGAGAAACGCTAGGCCTAGACGAACCGCGGATGCAGAGGATGTTTCAGCACGCTTTTTAGGCGGGCTAACCCGTAATCAAAATGGGCAGAATATTTCGATTAATCTCAATTCTGATGGTCTTCCTTTCGCAAGGAGCCATTGCATCGGCCGGTTCGGATTCTGTTTCACACACAGTTGAAGGCTCAGATAAAACATCCCAGCCAATTATCTTGTTCTCGACCATAAGTGTGACGTCCCGAGAGTGCGTTTTGATTACCGGGCGAACATCATTTCGGAATTCGGTTTTTATTGAAAGCTGTGCGAATTCGGGATACGTGAAAGAGATTAAAGACATTGGAGTGATCAAGGACATCGCCTTCCCGGCCGGATCGGGCTACTCGAATGGTTTCGTTTTGTTGCAGAGCGGAATCAATAGGATAAGCGATTTTAGGATCCTTGGAGAATCGGTCATCGGCGATAATAAGGACTACTTTAATCGAATCATTTCGAAAAACAATTCCGCCTATTGGGCTGTCGGTGATGAAGGTAAGTTCGCATATTCGTTTGATTCCGGCAGGACGTGGGAACTCGAAACGCTAGGCAGTTCCCTGACGTTGCTCGATATCGTCTTCGCCGGCCCGGCTTCGGGCTGGATGATCGGAATAGACAGGGAAGACAGCGGCGAGAAGCAATTGCTTTTTCGGACAGATGACGCTGGGAGAAACTGGAAGCCGTATCCTAAGCAAACTTTCGGCAATGTCCACCAAGTGGTCTTCACCTCCGAGCGAAACGGCTGGCTGGTCAACAACGACGGCGATCTTTTCACAACACAAGACGGTGGCAATAGTTGGAAGAAACGCAATTTGGGGCCGGGAAAGGTAACCGGATTCTTTTTCCTCGACGATCAACGCGGTTGGTGCCTTTCCGGCGACGTTATGCTGGCAACGAGAGACGGCGGCGGGACGTGGTCGCCGATCTCACGGGTCGTGGGCTCGAGTGACCTGCTCTATTCTATTCATTTCGCAAGCCCTGAGAACGGCTGGCTCTTTGATGACCTTTCCGTATTAAAGACCGTTGACGGCGGAAGAACATGGAGCAAACTAGAGGTCTCTGATCGACTTTCGCGTGACACGTTGGACTGATTCTTCTTTGCTACTAAGGTGAAGTCGACGCCGGAGCCGTTGGGCGGAAAGTCCTTGGGTTCGATCTGGGCAGGTGTGCCGAACGAAAAGAACCGATGCCGGGCCGTGCGATTCTAGGCAACAAATAGTTCGTGGATAAGCGACTCATAGGGTCAGAGTTTACCTAATGGAACCCGCGTGTTGGTCGTGATGCGGAAGGAGGAGATGATGTACAAAGAATTGAAGCCAAGGCGAAGCCTCAGAGCTTGCATTCTTCTCGTCACACTTGCGACAGCTGCGGGCTGCTATTTTGGTAGTCAGCATATTCCGCAGCCACCGCAGACCAGCTACCAATGGGAGCCGTTCTTTTTCAGGTCGATAAACCGGACAACCGCACTTCTTGAGATCGACGAACTAAGGAGATCTCGCGCACCGGAAGGCGATCTTGAAATTCGCGTATGGCGGTTCGGTATTCCGCTTGAAGGTGTGATCCTCAAAAGCACGAATGGCGTATGGTCGGCGACGAGAATAATTACAGATGACCACGTCGAACCGAGCAGTGCTCGTACTATAAGTCTTGGGCCGCCAACTTCTGGTTGGGAGTTGTTCTTTAGTGAATTGGAGCAAAAAGGTATTCTCGATCTTCCTGATGCATCTGAGGTTAACTGCAGCTACGGCGGCACAGATGGAACAACCCACGTAGTCGAAGTTAAGAAAAGCAACGCTTATCGGACCTATAAGTACGCTTCGACTGAATGCGCCGAAGCAAAGCGAATGCGGGAAATTTCAGACCTAATCGGCGTTGAATTCGAATCGCCGGGTGAAGAATGCAGGGCCACCGAATGGTTTGCGTGTGCGAAATATTGGCGCGAGCGCTTGCAGAAATAAGTTGTCCGATCTTTTTGTTCTCTAACTCTGAAATCGGTTCGATCTGAACGGGTGCGCCGAACGAAAAGAACCGGTGCTGGGCGGATACGGTGTATTGCGAACACGGAAGAACGAGCTCGAACGCGAATCCCCCAAATGGGTTAGAAAGCACGGTCGCGATCGGTCCCCGCGGCTCTGCCGCCCGATGTGCGGAAAGGCTCTGCCTTTCCGACGGCTAGCTCTTACTGAATGCGGCTACGCCGCCGATATTTCTGTGCGGCTTCGGTCTGTGCATTCTGTGGTAATGGGTTTTCTTGCAAACACAGAAGACACAGACAAAAGCCACAGACAAGCTCCCGGCTTTCTTATTTTCTTATTTCGTGGTTCGAGATCTCCAGCGCAAATGCCACTGTCTTCGTCGACTTCGGCAGGCCGCAGCGAATGTTACGCCCTTGCTGACGCGCGGGCCTCCGCATCCGTTCACGCCTGAAGGCGTAAATCTTACAGCCGGCTAAAGCCGGGACTCGAAACCTTCTACCACCCCGTCCGCCGAAACGGCGTCCACCCCTCCTATACAAGGAGGGGAGCTTCCGGAATTCGGATCGTGTCAGTAGCCCGACCGTAAGGAAGGGCACGGTTTAGCGGCGAGGGACGAGTGACGAGTGACGAGTGAAAAGGGCCGAGAATCCGAATGCGGAAGCCCGCGCGTGAGCAAGGGCGCATTCGTAGTGGCGAGTGACAAGTCACGAGCGGCGAATCTGGAGTTCGGAATCTTCCCAGAGTTGTTGCCGGACGGGAAATTTGCTTAAATGCTCGTTTGCGAGAAATAAGGAATTAGCGACTATGAGCAACGCATTTATTGAATCTTTGGCAAGGCATAATGAGTCCGAGTGGCTGGCGGCGGTGGCTTCGCTGGCGGCGGACATTCACACGGTCGATCGCGACGCGACGCAGGTTTGGTTCCGGTTCTATCCGCTCGATCTGGTGCGGTACCTGAATTCGTCCGACGACATCGAGGAAGCTAAGAAGGGCCTCGCGATGCAGGGCGACTTCGGCCTGGCGGACAAGATCGACACCTCGCACCGTTTTCTTTACGGGCACCGTTTTTGGCCGCAGGTAAAGGCGGCGGTCGCGGCCCGTGCCGAAGGTGGCGAGGCCGGAGCTATCGCCGACGAGATCCGCGGCATTGCAAAGCAGGTCGCGGCCGATGCAAAGACGAAAGAGAGCCTGACGCTCGGCATCGCGGCGGTCGGTTTGATGACGATGGTGCAGGTTGGGCCGGATGCGTTCAAGGCGGCTCCCGGCATCGCGGCAAAGCCTTCGGGTCTGATGGCCAAATCGCCGGAATCGATAGTCGCCGAACGTGCGAAGGACGATTCGCAGGGCATTTTCGGCTTTCTCAAAACGGTCGATAAGGAGTTCTCGGTTGTTCGCGATGAATACTCCGGCGGCCGCTTCAAGGTCATCAATGAAGAAGAGATCGCGTCGGCCTCGCAGAAGGACCACTCGCAGGATTGGCAGTCGATGGACGAACGCTGCTGGGATGGCCCGGTGCCGATCGAGTGCACTTCGGCCTCATGCGGCACTTGCTGGGTCGGCGTTCTCGGCGGTGCCGAAAAGCTGAGCGAGCCCTCGGCCCGCGAGCGAAAGGCAATGCGGGTCTTCGGTTATAACCAGCCCGAGGGCGATCGGCCGTTCATCCGCCTCGCATGCCAGGCAAAGGCAACCGGCAACGTGACCATCGTCGTCCCGCCGTGGAACGCCGTCTTTGGCAAAAAGGTGCGGCAGAACGTCGAGGAAGCAGAGCTCGAACCCGTAACCACCTCGGCAAAGAAGCTCCGCGAGACGATCGCCTCGGCCGTTTCGGGTGAGTAATCCGTTAGACGTACTCCTCGTCCGAGAAACACCAACCCCAGCTCTCGCCGGGCTCCAATGATGCGATCAGCGGATGCCCGGTTTTTTCATAGTGGGCCGAGGCGTGCTTGTTCTTTGAGGTGTCGCAACAGCCGACGTGGCCGCAGGTCAGGCAGATGCGGAGGTGAACCCATTGCTCGCCCAAGGCGATGCATTCCTCGCAGCCCGCTGCACTCGGAAACACCGGCCGTATCATCTCAACGTGCTCGCAGACCGATGCATCGACCTCTGTGAGATACGAGAAAGGTGCTTCGGTGTCGATCCGTCGCGGCGACTCGGGCTGCGATGCGAAGCCGACGGGAACCGAGGTTCCGGCCGCCTTTGCCATCGCACTCGGCTTCCTGAACTTGGCCGCGTTCCGGGCAAATGCTTCCGTCGAGCCCTCGAGCAAAAGTTCGTCGCCGGCTTGCAGAACGAAGTCCGAATCCGGTTCGTCGAAGGCTTCGGAAACCCGCGTAACCTTTGCCAAACGCAAGCCCGAACTTCCGGCAAGTTCGGCCTCCGCAACCGATAGGCCCGCTACAGCCGAGCCTTCGCGAACCGTGACCGTCCGCGAATCAAAGCAGCCTTCGCCGGTCTCGCAGGCGAATTCCGAGCCTTCCATTCGGACCGTTTCGGCCATCAATGCGGCATAGCCGTCGCGGCGGGCAAGGTCTTCGAACCGGTCGATCTCCGCCGCCTCAACACGGTACTCGCGGAGCACCTCGCCAAAGAGCTGAACGATCGACTCGAACTCCTCGGAGACGACCTCATCGGCACCGGCCTCGATCAGGTGCTCGGCATCGGCCGAATATCGCGTGCGGACGACGATCCGAAGTGTCGGATTTAACTGCCGGGCAACGGAAATGATCTTATGTGCTGTTGCCGGGTCGTCGTCGGCTATCACGACGATCTTCGCTTTGTCGATGCCAACGTGCCTTAGCAAGAACGGCCGCGAAGCATCGCCGCGGACAACGGGCAGGCCTTCGGATTCGGCCTCATTGGCACCGGTCGGGCTAAGCGTCGTTATCACGTAGGGAATGCCGGAGCCGGCGACCACACGGATCAGCGACCGTGCCGCCTGGCCGTATCCGGCAACGATGAGATGATCCTCAAGGTCAAGCTGGTGCTCGGCCTGGTGCTCTTCGCTCTCGGCCGAGACCGGCAGGCGATCGATCTTGCTCGCAGCCTTTGCCGATGCCTTTTCACCGAGCCGCATCAAGAGCGGCGTCACGACCATCAGGCCAACGGTCGCTGCAATGAACGCCTGCGAACCCGATTCCGCACCCGCGGGGAAGAGCCCGACCTCGCGGCCGGCTCGCTCAAGTACGAACGAGAACTCGCCGATCTGTGCAAGAGTAAGGGCCGAGGCCGCCGCGATCGGCGTTGCATAGCCGAGTGCCTTGACGCTGATCCACGTTGTGGCGGCCTTGATGACAAGAACCGCAACGATCACTCCCGCTACCAGCGGCAAGTTCTGGAGAAGGAACGAAACGTCCAAAAGCATCCCGACCGAGATGAAGAACGTCGCAGAAAAAAGTATCTGGAGCGGGAGCGTTTCGCTGAGAGCGTGCTGCGAGAAGCGGCTCTCGCTGACCATCAACCCGGCGAGAAACGCACCAAGCGAAAGGCTGACGCCCGCGAGACTTGTTAAATATGCCGTTCCGAAACAGATGGCGATAACGGTCAGAAGAAACAACTCGGGCGAGCAGGTCAACGCGACCAATTCGAGGATCTTCGGCATCACGCGTCTCGCGACGACGAGGACGAGCAGTATTATGCCGATGGCGGTTCCGAGTGCGGTCGCTATCTGCCCGAGCCCGCCTTCGCTGCCGCCTGCAAGTACCGGTACGAGCAATACCATCACGACGATGGCGAGGTCCTGAAAAATTAGAAGCCCGAGAGCGACCTGGCCTGGCTCAGAGTTCGTTTCGCCCTTGTCTGCAAGCAGCTTCAGCACGATCGCCGTTGAGCTCAATGCGACCAGCATTCCGGTAAAGATCGCGGCAGGAAGGCTGACGCCAAATGCATAAAGCACAACGCCGACCGCCGCGATCGTCAGCCCGACCTGCAGGCTGCCGCCGCCGAAGATGAGCTTCTGGATGCGGGCAAGCTTTTCGAGGCTGAACTCAATGCCGATGGTGAAGAGCAGAAGTATCACGCCGATCTCGGCAGTTGCATCGACGAGTTCGCGATCCTGGACCAAGCCGAGAGCGTTCGGCCCGATAAAGACACCGGCGATAAGAAAGCCCACTATCGGAACCAGCCGCAGCCGGAAACATACGTATGCGATCGCCGCACCGGCGACGATCAGGGCTACAGTTTCGGTCAGGAACTGCGGAACGGCTCCCGCGGCGAGTACAGGTTCGATCAGCATAAAGATGGTGTGGTCAGGACGAAAGAAAACGCGACCCCTGCCGTGCCTTTGCTCTTATCGGCGAATTAAGTAAAAATCCCATTTTGGCGAACGAAGTGCAAGACACGAATCAAACGAGCGGATCGACAAGATCGGCCATGAACCCGGTAGTGCTGGTCGTAATTGCGGTGCTGCTTTGGAGCACGGGCGGGCTGTTCATCAAGCTGACGACGCTCGACGCGTTCTCCGTCAATTTGGGCAGGTCGCTTTTTGCGGCCATCATTGTCGCTGCCTTTACGTATAAGAAGGGCCTGCGGCTTGACCGCTACACGCTCTTTGCTTCGTTCCTTTACGCGGCGACGCTAACGTCTTTCGTTTACGCGACCAAGAACACCACCGCTGCGAACGCCATCTTCCTGCAATATACGGCCCCGATCTACGTGCTCGTGCTTGCACCGTTCCTGATCCGAGAGAGTTTCCACATACGCGACCTTGTTACGGTGCTGCTCTGCATCGCCGGGATGACGCTTTTCTTTCTCGATAACGCGAGTTCGGTTACGGCTCCGGATCCATTCTCCGGGAACGTCGCAGGGCTCGTTTCCGGTGTTTGCTTTGGGCTTTATTTCATCTTCCTTCGGCACCCGAAGTCCGAACAGAGAAATCCTGCGGTCTCGGTCTTTTACGGCAATCTGATCATCGTACTGGTGATGCTACCGCTCATCGCCCAATCGCCGCCGGCCGCGATCACAACCAACGACCTTCTTGCCATCGCCTTTCTCGGCATTTTTCAGATCGGCATCGCGTATATTCTTTTCACAAAAGGAGTTGCGGCGGGTGTCCGGCCGCTTGATGCGAGCATTATCGGCTTTATCGAGCCGCTGATAAATCCCATTTGGGTGCTTCTTTTTGTCGGCGAAACACCGACCATTTGGGCCGTGATCGGCGGAGCGGTGATCATCGCCGCGGTCGCCGTTCATACCGTCCGCCAATACACGCGAAAAGCCGTCTCGGCCGAGGCTTGATGCGGCCCGGAGTGCGAAACCCCGAAACCGCTCCAAAGTGTTGCCCGAAAGTTAACTTTTGCGCTTATCTTATGATAATCTTTTGAAATACTTCCAAAAGCGGCAGGTTATTGTCCGTTTTAACTTTAGACCTGAAGATTTAATAACGAATTAAGACAAAGAGAGCTACATTTATGGCTAAATATACGATTCCCGAAGATATCAAAAACCCGGAACTCCTCCGTTGGGTCACGGATATGGCCGAGCTTTGCGAACCGGATGCGGTCTATCTCTGTGATGGCTCGCAGGAAGAATATGTCCGGCTTTGCGAAGAGATGGTCGCAGCCGGCACATTCATCCGGCTCAACCAGGAGAAGCGGCCGAACAGCTTTTTGGCCCGCTCGCATCCCTCGGACGTTGCCCGCGTCGAGGACCGCACCTATATTTGCTCGCTTTCGAAAGGCGATGCCGGCCCGACCAATAACTGGATGGCCCCGAAGGAAATGAAGGCGATCCTGACGCCGAAGTTCCGCGGCTCGATGCGTGGCCGGACGATGTACGTCATCCCGTTCTGCATGGGCCCGATCGGTTCGCCCATCTCGCAGTTCGGAGTTCAGCTCTCCGATTCGCCCTACGTCGCCGTCAATATGAAGATCATGACGCGGATGGGCAAAAAGGCTCTTGAAGCACTCGGCGACGGCGAGTTCGTCCACTGCCTCCATTCGGTCGGCATGCCGCTGGCAGAAGGCCAGCAGGATGTGCCATGGCCGTGCTCGCCGGACCCGAAGGACAAATACATCGTCCATTTCCCCGAGGAGCGTTCGATCATTTCTTACGGTTCGGGTTACGGCGGAAACGCCCTTCTCGGCAAGAAGTGCCTCGCTCTCCGCATTGCCTCGACCCTCGGCCGCGAGCAGGGCTGGCTTGCTGAGCACATGCTCATCGTCGGTGTGAAATCGCCGAACGGCCGCAAGGATTACGTCTGTGCCGCGTTCCCGTCCGCCTGCGGAAAGACGAACTTTGCGATGCTCATTCCGCCGAAGGAATTCCGCGAAGAGGGCTGGGAAGTCACCACCGTCGGTGACGACATCGCCTGGATCAAGCCCGATGAGACCGGCAAGCTCAGAGCGATCAACCCCGAGTACGGATTCTTTGGTGTTGCCCCCGGCACGAACTCGAGTTCGAACCCGAACGCGATGGATTCCATTCGCGAGAACACCATCTTCACCAACGTTGCCTTGACCGACGACGGTGACGTTTGGTGGGAAGGCATGGACGGCGAACCGCCGGCACACGCCATCGACTGGCAGGGCAATGACTGGACACCGGCGAGCGAGAAGCCGGCCGCTCACCCGAACGCCCGCTTTACCGCACCGATCACGCAGTGCCCGGTGGTTGATGAGCACTTTGATTCGCCGAAGGGCGTGCCCGTATCAGCGTTCATCTTCGGTGGCCGCCGCAATACGGTCGTGCCGCTTATTCAGCAGTCGTTCAACTGGGCATTCGGCGTCTATATGGCCGCGACGATGGGCTCCGAGATGACCGCCGCCGCCTTTGGAAACATCGGCGAGGTCCGCCGCGATCCCTTCGCGATGCTGCCCTTCGCCGGTTACCACATGGGCGATTACTTCTCGCATTGGCTCGACCTCGGCCGCAATATCCCCGAACCGCCGCGTATCTTCTCGGTCAACTGGTTCCGCAAGGATGAGAACGGCAAGTTCCTCTGGCCCGGATTCGGCGAGAACTTCCGCGTTCTGAAGTGGATCGTCGAACGTTCACACGGCAAGTCGAAGGGAACCGAGACACCGCTCGGCTGGATGCCGCGTTACGAGGACATGGACTGGCGTGGGCTCGACTTTAGCCGTGAACAGTGGGACACGGTAATGAAGCTTGACCGCGATATGTGGATCAAGGAAATCTCGACCCACGACGACCTCTTCTTCAAGCTCTACGACCGCCTGCCGAAGGAGATGACCTTCATCCGCGAGCTGCTTGTCTCAAACCTCTGGCGTTCGCCGGAGCTCGGGCTTGCAACGCCGCGTCCGGAGGAAGAACTCCCGACCAAGGCCGTCGCCAAGGGCGAATAGCCGCCGGTTACAAACAAACGAAAAACGCGAGGTGCAGCAACGCCTCGCGTTTTTTTGTTTCTTTTTTTCTTATTCCGTGGTCTATTTTCCGCAACCGACCGAACAATCATCTGATCAACCACCAATGCATGAGGGCGGCCTCAATTGCGTAAGCCCGCGCGTCAGCAAGGGCTCCAATGCGTAAGCCCGCACGTGAGTAAGGGCGGTTCATCCAACGTGAATTTCACCCGCCCGTCAACCACACAGGCAGAAACCCGACCGGTAGGGAGGGGGTCTGTTAAAGGATGAAGGATGAAGGATGAAGGATGAAGGATGAAGGATGAATCCGAGATCCCGCGTTTTCTTTGTTTCTTTTTTTCTTATTCCGTCGTTTTTTCCTCAACCGACCGAACAATCATCTGATCAACCACCAATGCATGAGGGCAGCCTCCATTGCGGAAGCCCGCGCGTTAGCAAGGGCTTAACATCCGCTACGGCCCGCCGGAACCGTCGAAGACGGTAGCATTCTGCGGATCAAATTCTCCAAACCACGAAAGAAGAAAAAAAGAAGATCGTAACCTCGGCGGCGTAGCCGCTCTCGATATGAGCCAGCCGCCGGAAAGTCCGAGCCTTTCCGCACATCGGAGAGCAAAGCCCTTGGAACTACCGCCGCTTTGCGGGGATAAACCAGTATTCGATCCCCGACATCCAATCCTTTTGCCGATGAACGTAGTAAAAGCTGATCCGATCGGCAGGGAGTTTTGTGTAGCTTTCAAATATTTCCCGGACTCCCTTGGCCATCTGTAGCCGGGACCTTACTGTAGGGCCGGCGATGACGACCCTCGCCATCGATCCCGGATTGTCCAGAATAAGTATGGCAAAAAGATCAGGGGAGAACCCAGGGCAAATACCGATGCTATCATCGCTACCGTACTTGAAGGGTTTGGTCAGGTCCGGTTCCGGACGGGCAATGGGCATAAAACCCGGAGCTTCTGCCCCAAGAGGCACCCGCCAAAATTGGCCTTCCGAGCCCATCTCTTTGCCGACCAGCACAATGGAGATCCGTTCGCGATCAAATCCCCTGGTGAAGAAACTCGCCTCAACGATACTCTGAAACGCTTTCGGATTTCGTTTCGCTTCAGAGATCAAAACATATCCTCGGTCACCGGGGTAATTCTGCAGCTCCACCATAAACGCGTCCAGACGAGCTAAAAGGTCGCCGCACTGAAGAAAACCAAACTCATCGACCAATACCGCCTGCGGCGTTGCCTGACCCGGCGTCGACCCGAAGAGCGAGACGGCAATGATCAAAGCGAAAGCAAAACGCCGCACCATATCAGCACGCTTTCTGAGGACGTCAACGCAATAAGGTTTGGAAAACACAGCCCGATTATACCATCCAACTCTGATCGAACGGGAAAATGTGTCTTCACCCGTTTGGATCGATGTTTAGGCCGTGACTCTAAGACCGATACACGAACTTCCTCCTGTTTGATCAGATTTCAAAGCAGCCAAAAGCTCTCGCCGCGTTCTGACCCGAATGATGAATGATGAATGGCGAGTGGCGAGTGGTGAACGCCCGTGTCCGAGGCCCGACCGTCAGGGAGGGCTCATATAAATACGGAATCCCATTGCAGTAGCCCGCGCGTAAGCAAGGGCGTTCTTCGAATGATGAACGATGAACGATGAATGATGAATGCGGAATTCCGTGCCAGAGGCCCGCACGTGAGTAAGGGCTCCAGTGCAGAAGCCCGCACGTAAGTAAGGGCGGTTCATCCGACATAAATTTCACCCGTCCGTCAATCACACAGGCGGAAACCCGACCCGTAGGGAGGGTGTCGTGTAAAAGGAGAAAGGAGAAAGGATAAAGGATCAAGGAGAAGGGAAAAAGTCGATCAGAATGCCGATTTCTTGTTTTCTTCTTCCGTGGTTTAGAACTCTAAAACGGCCGAATACGACCGTCTTCGACGGTTCCCGATTCACTTAGGGGAACGCAACCGACGTCTTGCGACGTGGGCTACATTAATCCCGTCGTCTTCGACGACTCCGGCACGCCGAATCGGATGTTAAGCCCTTGCTGACGCGCGGGCTTCCGCATTTGGTTACGCCTAAAGGCGTAACTCTTACGGCCGGCTAAAGCCGGGACTCAAAACGACGGGCTGAAGCCCGCACTCTGAACTCTGCAACTCTGCAACTCTGCAACTCTGCAACTCCGCAACTCCGTAACTTCGCAGCTATCCAAACCTTCCATATCTTACGTTTCTCCCGTTTCTCACGGATCGTCGTTCACTTTGGTCTGAAGGCCTAAGAAAATGGACAGCGGAGGAAAGTGAGCGGTGAGCAGCGAGCAGCGAGCAGTGAGCAGAGGCCGAATATTTTTAACGATCAGCTCTAAGCTATTAGCCGTTAGCTGTAAGCCGGAGACCAAAGTCCAAAGGCCGGCCCGTATGTTCCATTTGTCCCATCTGTCCCATTCGTCCCATATGTTCGCGATGTTTCCAATGTTTCCGTTGTTCGCGATGTTCGCGATGTTCGCGATGTTTCCGCGAACGCCCGATGCCCGAAAAAAAACAGAACACGCCCAATTGCAGAAGCCCGCGCGTCAGCAAGGGCTTATCTTCGAATGCGGAATTCTCGAAAGCCGTTACTCAGAACCGAAGGGCGTTTCACGCGCTTCAACCGTTTCATCTGTTTCGACTGTTTCAGAAACTAATGCCTCCTTTAATAAATGAAACACCCGGCGATCGGGACCCCGAACTCCGGGTGCAGTGGCACAAGCCCGGTTGGCGGACAGGTACGGCGGCACAGCACAGAGAAAGGCCCCGCGGAGCGCGTCCGCGAGGCCCTTTGTGTGTGCTTTATGCGTTAATTTACCTCCTACTTATGGTCTCTTACCGTGTCGATCGGTCCGCCGGTGCGGTTCGGCCCGACGTTGGTCAGGTAGATGCCGCCCCAGCTAAATTCTTCGTTGCCCATGGTTGCCGTGATCGCCAGCATATTGCCGCGGAAGGCTTCGCGTTCGAGGCCAAATCCAAGGATCGGCAGCGTTCCGCGATAGGCTTCGGGAATGCCCGGGTCGATCAGGGCTCCGTCCATACCGGTCTCAATGATCGTCTTGAGCGGGTCGCCAACCATCGGGTTTGCCATGTAAAGGCCGTCGATCGGGTTGATGTATTCCTTGTTGCCGGTCAACTCGGAGATGCGGCCCTTGAAGACCACCCAGCCATTGTCGCCGGCGACGAATGCGGTCGAACGCCATCGCGGCGGTTCGGCATCGGGTTCATCGGGAGCGGGAACGTGGCCCGAGTAGGTCCAGTAAACAAAGTCCTTGATGTAGCCGGAATTGTCGGCCGCAAGGTAGCCCGTTCGTGTCCACAGGTCATAAACGAAGATGCCCTGATTGACGGGAACTCTGCCGTATTGATACCAGCTATCGGTGTTCGGGTCGTAGATGCTCTTCGGGTCAACGCCGTTGCAGTAGTTGCGGATGTCGGCATTGCCATCGACGGGGCAGTTAAGCCGGATGGTGTTCCATTCATCGCCCCAAGCGGCCCAGAAGTAAACGAAGCGGCCGTCAAAGGCAAGTGCTTCGCCTATTCGGGTCAGCGGCGGCATTTTGAGCCCGTCGACCGGTTTTCCGATCTCGACGACCGGATTCAAGTCCGCGTTTGCCTTGATAAAGGCATGGTAGATACCGCCGGCATGCGGGTCGTCCTCGTTATCGAGGCCGAGGAAAACTACGCGGTCGCCAAAGGCCGAAGGCGGAGAGGTCGAATCAAATACCGCCGGTGCAAAAGCCGAAGGCGGCATTCCGGGTATCTCGGTGTCCGAGCTTGCAATCATTTCGGTGTTTGTGTAACCACCGGCTTGCGAATTCGCAAGCCTGCGGAAGAATATGCCGGTCTTTCCGATACCGTCAACGGTATAGTTCGCCTTAAAGACGATGTCGCCGTCGTCTGTGATCGCCGGTGCTCCCGGGAATACGTCAAACACGAGTTGCTTGAAGCCGGGGACGCCGTAGAATTCGAAATCCGGGACGTTGCCAAGCTTCGAGGCTCCGGTAACGAGCTGATCGGTGCCAAATTTTACGTAGATGCCGTTGGTTCCCGAGCGTGTCTCGGTCCCATCAGGAAGGATAAAGCGATACACCGGCTGGTGAAGGCCAAGCGTCGCCATCAAAAGCGAATTGGGAGCGATCCTCGGAAATGCCGAAAACTCGCGGAACTTGCTGTTCAGGTTGTTCGGATACGGAACTTCGGTCTGCAGGTCTGCAATGGTGATGATCGGCGAGTTGAGCGAGGTCCGGTAATAAATGCCGGTCGCACGCTGTCCGCCGGTGCTGCGTGCCCTAAAAACAACAGAGCCGTCGAAGTTTACCGACGGCTGGCCGTAGCTGCTGAATTTTGTGTTGCCCGTTCCCGGGATCGTATAGCCATTGTTGGCTACGGTCTGCCACTGGAAGAATCGTGGGCCCGGGATGTCGGTCTCTACCGCCTTTGCGGGCTGGTCTGTTACTTCAAATGTCTTTTGTCCTCTTTTCTGGGCGTTTGATACGCCAAATATCAATGTGATCGCCAATATTGTACAGCCGAGGATGCAGGTTAATGATTTCAATGCTTGTGGCCTCATGGTCCACCTCCTCGATCTGGCCGATCATAGTGCGGTCGGTCGATCATTCAAATTGTCAAAATGTTCACTTATTGCGCTGAAAGGAACTTTCGTGAACTTTCAAATATCGCGGATGGTCATACAGGCCATCTTACTTATTTCAGAATGCATTTTTCATGCCTATGCGATACAGGCGGAAAACGCCCATTTTTCGGACCGTCGGAAACGAATCGCGGGGAAATCTACGCACCGAATGCGAAGAAATCAACGGTTCATTTTTGTCGCCGGTTAGGGTACAATCTGGAGAACGGAATTAGGCATACATTTTCGAGAATTGGGAATCTAAGAACAAGGAAATATGAACGAATACACCACTTCATTTGGAGCATCGGCGGCGGAGGCCTTACCGGCCCACCGTGCACAGTTCATCCGCAAGACCTATATGCTTCTTGCGGCGGCAATCTTAGCGTTCGTCGCGGTCGAAGCGGCGTTGTTTATGACCGGAGCGGCTTACGCGATCGTTTCGGTAATTTCGATGGGCGGCAGCATGGGTTGGCTGGTCGTGCTGGGATTGTTCATGGCGGTCTCGTTTCTGGCGAACCGCTGGGCGATGTCGGACACTTCAACGGCGATGCAGTATCTCGGGCTCGGGATATTCATTATCGCGGAGGCGATCATCTTCGTCCCGATGATCTTCATCGCGGCGACCTATTCGGACGCTACGGTCATTCCGAAGGCGGGCATCGTCACACTCGGGCTTTTCCTTGGCATCACGGCGACGGTCTTTATTACAAAGGCTGATTTCTCGTGGCTTGGGCCAATCGTTGCCATCGGCGGATTTGCTGCAATGGGCTTCATCGTGGCGAGCATCATCTTCGGCTTCTCGCTCGGAAGTATCTTTGCTTTTGTGATGGTAGCGTTTGCAGGCACGGCGATCCTCTACAATACGTCGCAGGTTCTGCACCAATACAACACGAGCCAGCACGTAGCTGCTGCTTTGACGCTCTTTGCCGGAATTGCATTGCTTTTCTGGTACATCCTGAGCATCTTCAGCTCGCGTGACTAAGCCCGTTGTTTGATTCATCAGAGTATCCCGCTGTGCTGTCTTAGCTGCAGCGGGATATTTGATTTGGGAGGAAATGATATGAAGATCAGGGTTATGCTGATCGCGGCTCTCTTAGTTTCGTTTGCGGCCGCAGCCAGTTCGCAGACCCCGGCTGCACCGACCACGCACCTGAAGGTCGGGGATACAGCACCGGATTTTGAACTTACCGACACGACCGGCAATAAGGTGAAGCTCAGCGATCTGAAGGGCAAGAAGAATGTCGTTCTGGCGTTCTACGTGCTTGCCTTTACCGGTGGCTGAACGGCCCAGATGAAAGCGTATCAGTCTGATATCGCAAAATTTGAAGCCGCAGATACACAGGTGTTTGGCATTTCGATGGACAGTTTTGCCTCGAACCGCGAATTTGCCAAACAGAACGAATTGACCTTTCCACTGCTCAGCGATTGGAAGCGGGATACGACCAAAGCCTACGGGCTTTACAACGAAACTTCAGGCTACGGGAACCGCGGGACGTTCGTCGTTGATAAGGAAGGGAAGATACAGCACGTTGAGATCGGCCGAACGGCCATCGACCCGACCGGAGCCTTTCAGGCATGCGACCTGATCGAGCAGCGAAAAGCGGCGAGGGAAAAGCAAGGGCAGAAGCCTTGACAAGCTAAGATAAAAGAAGTCTCCGGCGTTCACTGCGAGATGTTCAGCGGCCTCTGCGTTTAAATCAGGTAAACGCAGAGGTCGCAGAGATTTACGCGGAGATCGCAGAGCTAAGGTCGCGTGCGGTCAAAGAATGGCATTTCCTTTTACGGCTCTTACGATAGACTCTTTCTCTATTCGTCCTCGTCAAAGTCTTCCAGCTTCAGGTCGCCGTTCGTTTCTTTCATCAGCACCTCGATGCGGCGTTCGGCACGGACGAGCCGCTCTTTGCATTCACGCGAAAGCTTCACGCCCTTTTCAAAGAGCTCAAGGCTCTCCTCAAGCGGCAGGTCGCCGTCCTCGAGCTTACGGACGATCGCTTCAAGTTGGTCGAGTGATTCTTCAAAGGTCTTTGACATAATCAGTTAATCTGTTGCGGCAGTAACGGTTGCCTCAAGGCTTCCTTTTTCAATCTTTACCCGGATCTGGTCGCCGGCATGCATATCAGCAGCGTCGCGTATGATCTGCCCATCCGGCCGCTGTGTTATCGAGTAGCCGCGATGCAGAACTCGGAGCGGCGAGAGGGCATCGAGTTGTGCCATCGCCTTTTCGAGCCTTTGCGTCCCACGTCGCGGGGCGTCAACAACTGCCGTAGAGGCCCGTTGTTCAAGCAGCCCGAGCCTTCGCTTGTTTTCCCCGAGCTTTGCACCGAGAGCGACCGGCGAGAGCCTTCCGGTCACACCTCGGAGCGACTCAAGCCGCTGCCGGAGGGTCTTGCCAAGCACATCCTCGCTCCGCATCAGCAACTCATCGGCCCGGTAACGAAGCTCGCGAAGACGAGCTGGGTATTCGACAAAAATCGGTGCCATCGCAAGCGACTGCACATCGGCACGAGCTGACAAAAGTGCATTGCCGATAGAACGCCTAAGCTGAACCGAGCGGTGTTCCAGGAGCTGCAGCACTTCGTTTTCAGCCCGAGCAACGATCTCGGCAGCGGCTGAAGGCGTCGGAGCCCGAAGATCCGCGGCGAGGTCGGCGATGGTGAAATCGACCTCATGGCCGACCGCGGAGATCACAGGGATCGCTGAGTTGCGAATCGCTCGGGCGACCATCTCTTCATTAAAGGCCCAAAGGTCTTCGGCCGAACCGCCGCCGCGACCGACAATCAACACGTCGATACGTTCGTTCTCAGTAGTACCGCTATTGAACAGGTTGGCCGTCGAAATGCCCGCCGCAATCTGCTCGGCGGCAAACTCGCCTTGAACCAGGGTCGGGACGACGACGACGTTTACCGATCGTGCACGTCGTTTGAGCACGGTCAGGATGTCATGAAGTGCGGCACCGGTTCGCGAGGTAACGATGCCGACCTTCCTGGGAAATGGAGGAAGCGGCCGCTTGAGCGATTCATCAAAAAGTCCCTCGCGGGCGAGTTTCGTCTTGATCTGTTCGAACGCAACTGCAAGTGCCCCTTCGCCGACCGGTTCGAGCGATTCGACGACGATCTGCATCTCGCCTCGAGGTTCATAGACCGCAAGACGGCCGCGAACACGAACAAGAAGCCCATCGGAGGGCTTGAACCGGATTCGGAAGTTCTGACCCTTGAAGCAGGCAGCCTTTATTAGCGAATCGCCGTCTGTAAGTGAGAAATACCAATGACCGGAAGCGGCAGCGTGGAAGTTGGTGATCTCTCCCTCGACCCAAACCTGAGCAAAGCTCCGCTCAAGCACGGCCTTTACATCCGAATTCAATTCGGAGACGGTTACGGGCCGGCGTTCTTCTTCCTCGAAGAGGGCTGCGAGAAGGGGATTATCCATTCAACGGGGAAGTTTAGCACAACGGTAGAGCTATTCCTTATAGCCGTAAATGCTTCCCTCGTAGGGTTTCGGCCGGTTGGCTTCGTAATCCGCGAGGAACTCACGGACGGCGTCCTCGGTGCCGATAAATACCTGCTTCGCTCCTTTATAAATGCGGATCGCTGACGGGTGGCCGGGAAGAACCGTTCGCTCGATAGTGAGGCCGAGCTTCTCTGTAATTGTCTCTATTTTGTCCATGGCTGTATTTTCGTATTGTCGAGAATAATGGATGTGCGTTACACGGATGTTGCGAATGCAATCCCGGCGAACGAAAAGCGGAAAGGGCACCTGATACGTCTCCCACACCGTATAAGGCACCCTTTCCTGTTTTCGGACTACGGCCGGGAGGCTTTCATCCGAAACTGAATTAAAACTATTCGATTATCTCAAGGTCGCAGGTTCCGTAATTATGTTACAGGTACGCCCGCTCGTCAAGCCGCACGGGGCTACCGGCTTGACGGCTAAACTAAACGGACCGCGAAACGTCTATGCGGGCCGAAGCAAGTGCAGCCCGTTCGCGGAGTTCCTCGGTTTCTTCTGCAGGTAGCTGCGAAGCCGCTGCGAGTTCCTTTTCGATCTCGGCCTTGTCCACACGTGCTTTTTCTGCATCGATCTCTTCCGCTGTTTCGGCAACATCGGTCAATAACGAAACCTGATTGTTGCTCACCTCGACAAAACCGGTACCAACGGCGAGACGCTCGGCCTGGCCCTTGGTCGTAACGGTGACTATGCCTGGTTTGAGGGCCGATATAAGCGGTGCGTGTTGCGGCATAATACCTGCCTCGCCGGTTAGCGTCGGGACAGTGACCGAATCGACCTCGGCATCAATTACTTTGCGTTCTGGAGTTACAATCTCAAGTTTAAGCATCTGGATTTCTCATCTGAAAACGTGTGAAGGTGAGGAGGTGAAAAGCCTTTACCACAACTGGCCGGCCTTTTCACCTCTCCACATTTTCACATTTTGTCTTTCCTAAGCTCCTGCGGCCATCTTCTTGGCCTTTTCGCGAGCCTGCTCGATGGTGCCGACCATATAGAATGCCTGCTCGGGCATGTCGTCGCACTTGCCGTCGAGGATCTCGCGGAAGCCCTTGATGGTGTCTTCAACCTTTACGTACTCGCCCTTAAGGCCCGTGAACTGCTCGCCGACCGTGAAGGGCTGCGAGAAGAACCGTTGGATCTTACGAGCACGTGCAACGGTCAGCTTATCGTCTTCCGAAAGCTCGTCGAGGCCGAGGATCGCGATGATGTCCTGAAGGTCCTTATATCGCTGCAGGATCTTCTTAACTTCCTGAGCGGTGTTGTAGTGAAGATCGCCGACGATCTGAGGATCGAGGATACGCGAGTTCGAAGCAAGCGGGTCGACCGCCGGGTAGATACCAAGCTCCACGATCTGTCGCGAAAGAGCGGTAACAGCGTCAAGGTGAGCAAAGGTCGTTGCCGGAGCCGGGTCGGTGTAGTCGTCGGCGGGCACGTAAACTGCTTGGATCGACGTGATAGCACCCGTCTTCGTCGAGGTGATGCGTTCCTGCATCTCGCCCATCTCCGTAGCAAGGTTCGGCTGGTATCCCACAGCAGAAGGCATACGTCCGAGAAGTGCTGAAACCTCCGAACCGGCCTGCGTGAAGCGGAAAATGTTGTCAACAAAGAAGAGCACGTCGTTGCCCTGATCGCGGAAGTATTCGGCGACCGTCAGGCCCGAAAGAGCGACGCGGAGGCGGGCTCCGGGAGGCTCGGTCATCTGGCCGTAAACAAGCGACACTTTCGAACCCTTGATCGCTTCCATATCGACCTTTTCCAGATCGAACGAACCCGTTTCTTCAAAGTTGTGCGTGAATGAGTCGCCGTAGGTGATAACCTTTGATTCGACCATTTCACGGAGAAGGTCGTTGCCCTCACGGGTACGCTCACCAACTCCGGCGAACACCGAGAAGCCCTCGCGGCCCTTGGCGACGTTGTTGATCAGCTCCATGATGAGAACCGTCTTGCCGACGCCCGCACCGCCGAAGAGGCCGATCTTACCGCCGCGGAGGAAGGGCTGGACAAGGTCAATGACCTTGATGCCCGTTTCGAACATCTCAAGCTGCGTCGCCTGCTCGTCGAAAGAAGGAGCGTGGCGATGGATCGGATAACGGGTATCGGACACGACCGGGCCGAGTTCATCGACCGGGTCGCCGATGACGTTCATCACGCGTCCAAGCGTTGCATTGCCGACCGGAACCGTGATCGGGCCGCCGAGGTCCTCAACGTTCATACCGCGGATCATACCGTCGGTCGGAAGCATCGAGACCGCACGGACGCGGCCTTCGCCTAGGTGCTGCTGAACCTCGGCAACTACATCGATAGGCGAATCGACCTCAAAACCGGTCGAGGTGATGCGAAGTGCCTGATGGATCGGCGGAAGATAATCTTCGAATTCGACGTCAACGACCGGTCCGATAACCTGAACTACGTTACCGATCTTAGCGCCTGCGTTATTAGCCATTTTTGATAGATTGCTCCTCTATTTAGATAGAAAATCGACTGATTTACAAAGGAGAAAGAATATCACAGCGAGCGAGCAACAATCAAAACGGCCCGACTCAAAACTGGGCACAGCCGGAGTCTGGGCATTCTGGTTTGCTGACGCTTTACCGGCCGGTCAAGCGGTCGTATCGAGCTAGGTGAATCTCCGCCAGCACCTCGTCATCCGTCGGGCGAAACGCACGAAGCATCACGTCGCTGAAACGTACTATGCCCTCGGCATCGATTACGACGATCCCGCGCGTGGTCCAGATCGGCCAGATCGGGTGCTTGACGTATTCTGCCGTGATGTTTCGGCCGTTGTCGGCAAGCAGATTGAGCGGAAGAGCGTGGCGGGCGGCAAAGGTCGAGTGCTGATCGATAGTCCCCGGCGAGATCCCGACGATCTCGGCACCTGTCGCCAGATATCGTTCCCAATTGTCGCGCACCGAACAGAGTTGCTTGGTGCAAACAAGTGTTTCGTTGCCGGGATAGAAGAGAAGAGCGACGACGCGGCCGCGTTGGTCGGCCAGGCTCCAATCACCACCGGCGAGGGCCGGAAGCGTGAAATCCGGTGCAGGTGTTCCGGGTTTTATCATATTCACATCGTTCTGGTCTGATATTGCTAATGGCGGATTACTGAAGACTACGCCGAATTGAGCATATCTTTTAAATATGCCCTGCGGCTAACGTCCGCAAACGGGCCATGATATTGGGATACGCTGCATCCGATGCCCCGGATCAGCCGAAACCCCTTGAACCCCCTCACTCACCCTGAGGATTTGCCTGCAAACCTATGATCACTCGGGAACGCCTTTTACAGATCGTCTTTTCAATCCTCGGTCTAATTTGCCTATCAGCATCGGTATTCCTTTCATTCCGATACTCAAACTTGGCCTTTCTCTTCTTCGCTCCGCTATCGGGAGCCGGATTCGCTTTGAGCCTCGTGCTGTCAAAGTACCTGCGGGTTGCGAAGAAGCGGTCCGATCAGCTTAGTCGCCACGTAGAGGAAGTGACGGTGCACCTCGATGAGCAGGAGCGACTCACAGCCGCTCTTCGCCAACGGGAGGAACTCTTCCGCGGAGCCTTTGAGAGTGCCTCGGTCGGAACCGTTCTTGTCTCCGAGACCGGTACGATCCGGCGGGTGAATACCGTCTTTTGCCAAATGCTCGGGCTCAGTGCGGCGGAGCTTGTTGCCCAATCGATCATCAATTACGTCTATAAAGAAGATCGGCTTGAGGTGATGCGGTCGATGTCGCGGCTGGCGGAGACGGGCGAAGGCCACGCTTCGCTCGAGTTTCGTCTGCTGCCGGCAAACGGTGAAAAGATCTGGGTCGGTTGGAGTGCGTCGTTGATCCGCGAACAGAACGGCGACTCGCGGATGTTCATTTTTCATCTCAGCGATATCACCGACCGCAAGCGTGCAGAGGCACGGCTTGTCCACGACGCATTTCACGATTCGCTGACGGACCTGCCGAACCGGGCTCTTTTCTTGGATCGTGTTGAGGTGGCTTTCAAGCGCTCGCAGCGGCACATCGATTCCTATTTTGCGGTCGTCTATCTTGACCTTGACCGATTCAAGCTGGTCAACGACACATATGGGCACCACTTCGGCGACGATCTCCTGCGGCAAATATCGACTCGGCTTATAACTTCTCTCCGCGATAGCGACACGGTTGCAAGGCTTGGCGGCGATGAATTCGCAATGATCATCGACGAAGCGGCGAGTCCTGATGAGGTCGAGCAGTTCATTTCACGTTTGATGTCCGATCTTGCGAAGGAATACAACATCGAGCAACGTTCACTTTTTGCCACTTTCAGCGTCGGCGTTGCCTTCTGGAACCGCGATTACGCTTCGGCCGAAGACCTGCTCCGCGATGCGGACACCGCTCTTTACCAGGCGAAACGCGGCGGCCGCAATCGCTATGTCATCTTTGAACAGGCGATGCAGGAAAACGTCTCGCGATTCCTTGAGGTTGAGACCGATCTCCGCAAGGCCCTCGGACGAAATGAGTTTCGAGTCTTTTATCAACCGATCGTTTCGCTCGGCGACGAGCGGCTTTCGGGGTTTGAGGCGTTGATCAGATGGGAGCATCCCGTCCACGGGCTCGTATCGCCGGCGGAGTTCATACCGATCGCAGAAGAGACCGGGCTGATCATTGAGATCGGCGACTGGGTGCTTGAGGAATCGTGCAGGCAGATGGCCGAATGGAAAGCCGCCGACCCCAACCTCTCCGAACTCTGGGTAAGTGTCAATGCTTCGTGCCGTCAATTTAACCAGCCCGATTTCGTCGATCGTGTCATCGCGGCTCTTGATCGATCGGGGCTTGATGCCGCGAACCTGAAGCTTGAGATCACCGAATCGATGATGGTCGATAATCTTGACCTGATCGTTGACAAAATGGAGCAGCTCAACCGCCTCGGCGTTCGGATCAGCATCGACGACTTCGGCACGGGCTATTCAAGCCTTAACAATCTTCACCGGCTGCCGCTCAACTCGCTCAAGATCGATCGCTCATTCGTCAACCGCATCGAGGCCGGCGGCGAAGGCGAAGAGATCATCCGCACGATCATCTCGCTCGCCAAAACGCTCAAGCTTGAGATCATCGCCGAGGGAATCGAGACGCCCCTGCAGGCCAGCCATCTTGAAAACCTCGAGTGCCGATTCGGCCAAGGTTACTACTTCGGCCGTCCGGTAAATGCCGACCAGGCCTGTGCGTTGCTTTCGGCAGAATGGACGGCCGCGTCCGAAGAGACACTGCAATTTGCCTAAATTACCACAGTTCTTGTTTCATAACTTTGAATCTTCAGACAGCGGCGGTAGGATAACATTCTGCAGCCTAATTAAGTTTTTGAAGGTTTGATTTGAGAAAGCTACAACTACCGCCTCAGGGGCTGAACGTCCTTTTCGGCGTTCAGGACCAAAACATCAAATATCTTGAGTCCCTGCTCGATGTAAGCATCGGCGCCCGCGGCAACGAACTGCTGATAGACGGCGACCCGAAGGACATCGAAACGGTCGAGCGCATTCTTGCCGAGTTTGGCGAGCTCTTCGATGAGGGCCAGACCTTTACCGACAAGGAGCTGAAAGACGCGTTCAAGCAGATCGCCGAGGATCGTGCTTACAGCCTTCGCGATTACGTCGAAAAGGGCCGCTTCAATCCCTCGGGCAAGAAGAGCGTAGCGCCAAAGACGGCGAACCAACGCAAATATCTCGAAGCGATCGCCGCCAACGATCTCGTCTTCGGCATCGGCGTTGCCGGCACGGGCAAGAGCTTTCTGGCAGTCGCGATGGCCGTTGATGCGCTGATGAAAAAGCAGGTCAGCCGCATAATTCTCACTCGGCCGGCGGTCGAGGCCGGCGAACGGCTCGGCTTTTTGCCCGGCGATCTGCAGGACAAGGTCGATCCGTATCTTCGCCCGCTCTACGACGCGCTCTTTGACCTCGTCGACGCCGAGAAGGTGACGAAGATGCTCGAGAAGCGCATCATCGAGGTCGCACCGCTCGCCTTTATGCGCGGCCGGACGCTCTCCGACGCCTTCATCATCCTCGACGAAGCGCAGAACACGACCAGCGAGCAGATGAAGATGTTCCTGACCCGCATCGGCTTTGGTTCAAAGGCGGTCGTCACCGGCGACAAAACGCAGATCGACCTGCCCCGCGGCCAAAAGAGCGGGCTCCGCGAAGCCGAAGACGTCCTCGGTGGGCTCGAAGGCATCGAGTTCATCTACTTCACCGACCGAGACGTCGTCCGCCACAAACTCGTCCAAATGATCGTCCAGGCCTACGATGCCCATTCAACGAAAGCCGGGAACGACTAGCGGAGCTTGATACTCCTCATTACTTTTGTGAAAAAGTAAGGACAGTTCGTGGTAAAGTAAGGATTGAGGTGAAGACATGAACGTCGAAGCGAAAATAACCAGCAAGGGCCAAATCACGATCCCGCTTGAAGTGCGTAAAAGATTAGGCTTGCGGCCGGGCGACAAGATCGTCTTCGAAGAAATCGGCGATGAACACGGAATGACCGTTCGGCCTGTTAAGGGCGAGAGCCCGTTTGCAAAGTATCGCGGTATCGAACGAAGCGGCGGCGGAAGAAGTTTGAACGAGATCGTCGCGGAAGTTCGAGCGATGCGAGATGGGGTTATCGATTAGCGATGTCGATCTCAATTGATACGAACGTAATCGTCGCTTTATGGACTGGTACAGAGGATGGCTCCAAAAAAGCCCAAAGGGCGCTTCAGGATGCGGCAAATCGTGGCGGTCTCGTAATGTGCGGAGCAGTATTTGCGGAACTGCTTGCCGCACCGGGTCGTTCTGAGGACTTCATTAGCGAGTTTTGTTTCGAGACTGGGATCGTGATCGACTGGCATTTCAGCGAAGCGATTTGGATTTCGGCGGGAAAAGCATTTCAGGCGTACGCGAAACGCCGGAAAAGGCAAAAAAGTGGTCTTCCGCGACGGATTCTTGCCGATTTTTTGATTGGCGCACATGCAAACGAGAACGGTCACGAACTATTGACTCTTGATGCTAAGTTGTTTCGATCAGCGTTTCCCGGAGTTCAAATTGTTGAGGTTTGATGACGTGCCGTGCCGGGAGATCGGCGAAGGGCTTTCTGTCCGAGTTCTGGCGAAGTAAGAAAATGAAGCACCGAAATCTGAAAAACGAGGAGTGGACGCTGATGGCGATCGATTCGCTGTTTGAGCGGGGTGTTCGCGGCGACTGGGAAGAGTTCGTCGCGGCCCTTCGCAAAGACCCGCAGCTCGCCCGCGACACCCTGAAGATGTGCGAGCACCACGCGAACTTCGAATCCGCCAACCTCGCCCGCGTCCTCATCCGCCATATTTACCGCAGCGACGCGGATCTGGGTTTGGAATTGTAACTACGCCTGCACGATTGCGAGAATGACCGTGGAAAACAAGGGAGAACGAACAAACGATCGGAATTTACGGTGGTGGGAGGAAAATGAAAAGTCCCCACCTTCGGTGATGCATCAATCAGATCCCGTTTCATCAGAATCGCAAAGCACCCGTTTCAACGTCTCGTATTTTGCTGACTTCGACGAACTTGCCGACGCCAGTGCGAAGATCAGTCAACGCTACGCCACTTCCAGCATTACTACCTTCGTAATGGCAGTATTTCTGGTTTTCAACACCATCGTTACACCGTTGCTCCTGTTGCTCCAGGGTGCGGGAACTGCCGCTGTCATCGTTTGTTTGTTGAATGTGCTCATCGCAAGTGTTTTCATCAAGCAAACGATAAAATTGGACGCTCGCCGCTTTTTCCGACGAATGCACGAGGAGATTGGAGAGCAGATCGTACAGGTTGAACTTTCCGAAGAGGGCATCTCGTGCCGAACTGACTTAGATCGCTTGTTCTATAGTTGGAAAAGCGTTGTCTCGATTGATGAATCGCCCAAAGCTATTCACTTAATGTTTCGTGCTTCTGTGTTGCCGATTATGAAAAGCGGGTTTGCGTACCGCGAAGACGAGCGGGCGTTCTTAGAGTTTGCTCAGGAACAGGTGCGGCATCATCAACAGCAGAGGTCATTGCCCGAATGATCGTCAATCTCCAGCGGAAGGTTAAGCTTGAGGCACGCGCGTATGCGCGCTTTTTGGCGGAGGCTTTGGCGGCGATCGAGGAGGCCGAGGGCGGCGAGGCGGCGGTCGCGTTTGTCTCAGACCGGCGGATGCGCGAGCTTAACAAGCTTTTCCGCGGCAAAGACGCCACCACCGACGTCCTTTCCTTTCCCCACGAACCCGACGACTTCGAGGCCACGCCCGAAAGCGAAACACTGACTACTGACCACCGACCACTGACCACTGTTTTCTTAGGCGATATCGTCATCTCCGCCGAGCAGGCCGCCCGACAGGCCGCCGCCGCCCGCCTCCCGCTCGAACTCGAGATAAAACAGCTCATTCTCCACGGCGTTCTCCACCTCTGCGGCTACGATCACGAAACCGACACCGGCCAAATGAACACCCGCGAACTCGCCCTCCGCAATAAACTCGCCATCGAATAACGCGAGATAGAAACGACTACCGATTTTCACGAAGTATCGACGTTAACTCTATTAGGTTTAGCTCGTTCTTTTCGGTTGACGTTTTGCCGAATTTTCGTATCATAATCAGAAATTCGTTCCCGTGTCTCGAATTCCCAAGAATCGGAGAAATTTAATGGCAAGCAAGTTAATGTTCCTACTAGTCGCTCTTGCGCTATTCGCGAGCTTTGCGTCCTCCGCTAACCCTGTGTGTCATTCCTTCACCACTGGGAACCTGACGTACACGCAGGACTTCAACACCCTTGAGAATGGAGGACCCACTGGAACCGCAATGCCGGTTGGATTCGGATTTGTTGAAACTGGCACGAATGCGAATTCATCTTACGGTGTGGGGACCGGGAGCGGCACAGCTGGGGACACTTGGAGTGTGGGGCTTGCTTCACCGAATCCAGATTTTGCGGACAGGGCGTTCGGAGGACTCCAGAGCGGAGCACTTGTCCCGATAATCGGAGGATGTTTTGTAAACAACACCGGAGCGGCAATCACTCGCTTCGACGTTCAATACGATGGGGAACAATGGCGACTCGGCTCGTCAGGACGAACCGACCGTATAGACTTTCAATATAGTCTTGATGCAACTTCCTTGACGACTGGGACTTGGGTAGACGTGGACGCTCTCGACTTTTCAACCCCGGTCTCGGTCGATACTACCGGGCCAAAGAATGGGAATAATCCGTTTTACCGAGTTTCGGGGATTGCATCGTCGATAACGAGTTTGAACATACCAGTCGGGGCTACGTTCTATCTTCGATATCAAGATTTCAATGCATCGGGTTCTGATGACGTTCTTGCAGTTGATAACTTTTCGTTGACGATCTTTGGCGCGACCGGGCCGAGTTCTTCGAATCTTTCGATCTCGGGGCGGGTTGTTCGGGCGGATGGACGCGGGATCGGCGGGGCGTATGTGCGGCTGGCGGGCAGCGAGGGCGGCGAGCAAATGGTGCTGACAAATCCTTTTGGGTATTACAGGTTTGCGGGGCTCGCGGCGGGCCGGACGTTCTTTCTCACCACCGGTGCAAAACGCTTCACCTTCGCCGCCCCGACACGGACCGTCACGCTCGATGAGGACATCGCCGGCCTCGATTTTGTCAGCGAGCAGTGAGCAGTGAGCGGTGAGCGGTGAGCGTATTTTGGGATGTGTTTATTTTAAGCTGTTAGCTATTAGCCGTTAGCCGTAAGCAGAAGTTCGAAATTCATCATTTATCATTCATCGTTCATCATTCATCGATTATAATTCGAAAAACGCCCTTCCTTACGCGCGGGCTTCTGCATTCACCATTCACCATTCACGACTCACCATTCCCCCGTCCCGGCTTTCGGGTTTTTGGCTCGATATTGTATCCTCTGGAGTTTGCAGTTCGTATCAAATTTCAAACAAGAGGACACATATCTAATGAGCAATTTAACATTTGGCATCATCAAGCCGGACGCGGTTCGGGCTGGTAATCACGGAAAGATCGTTGATCGTATCTTGGCGGCCGGTTTTAAGATCCGCGGAATGAAGCTGATCCATCAGACGCGGAAACAGGCCGAGGGCTTTTACGCTGTCCACGCCGGCAAGGGCTTTTTCGACGAGCTTTGCGACTTTATGTCGAGCGGGCCGTGCGTCGTGCTGGCACTCGAAAAGGAAAACGCCGTCCCGGCATGGCGTGAGCTGATGGGTGCGACCAATCCGGCCGAGGCCGCCGAGGGAACGCTCCGCAAGGAATTCGCTTCGTCGATCGGCGAGAACGCCGTCCACGGCTCGGATTCGGACGAGAATGCGGCGATCGAGATCGCATATTTCTTCAGCAAGCTCGAACTCGTCTAAACTTCAGGGAAAAAACACTTCCGGCCGGGCTTTTCGAGACTCGGCCGGTTACGCTTTTTCGAGTTTTCTGCTATCCTAACGGCAATTTTTGTTTAGTTCGGCCAAGAATAAAAGCTTATGAAACAACACCCCTCGCCAAAGCCGCCGGAGTGCCCGACAGAATTTGCTGAAAACCTCAATTTTTGCCAAACGTGCGGAGCTACATTGATCGAAGCTCCCGCTGCCGCTGAGGAACCGCTCGACCCGTTCAAGACGATGGTCGGCAAACCATCAGATTTCGCCGCGGCGATACCGAAGTCAGAGCCGCCGCCGGCCCCTGCCGTGCCAGAACAAAAGGCCGAGGAACTTCTCGACCTGCCCGCCGCGGACGATTCGCGGAAAACGCAGGTCGTCTCCGAAGCGGAAATGCGAGCCGAACTCGCGAATCTGAACGTCGGGCAAGAGACGGTCGTTGATATTCCGCCGCCGCCGAGCGAACCGCCGCCGCCTGCTTTCATCGAACCCGAGAAGCCGGCCGCTCCGGAGCCGCCCGGCCACGATCTGGTCGGCGATCCTTTTATGCATACGACGCCGCCGATCCCGTCGCCGATGGGTCAGCCGCTCGATATGCCGAAGCCGGATGCCGAGATCAAGCCCGAGCCGACGTCCGAACCGGCAATGCCGAGCTTCGGTTCGCCGTTTGCCGATCCGGCCGCCTCGGCGAATCCGTTCGAAAACGCCGCTCCTTCCGCTCCATTTGAAGAGCCGGCACCAATTTCAACCTTTGGACAACAGGAGACCTCAATGCAAGATCAACAGTTCGGACAAGGCCCCGCCGGGGCGAACATGGGCGGAGCGGTCGGCGGACAGCAAAGCAAGACCCTCGCCATCGTTTCATTGGTCGTAGGTATTCTCGGAATGACGATCTGCTGCGGTTCGCTGCTTCCGAGCCTCGCGGCGGTTGTCATGGGCTTCATGGCCCGCGGCAAGGCTAACAATGACCCGATGAACTACGGCGGCGGCGGACTCGCAACTGGCGGTATCATTACGGGAATCATCGGATTGCTGTTTGGAATCGCTTACCTGATCTTTGTTATTTTCTTCAACGGATTGGCGCTAATCATGCAGGGCGCGAACTAGCCCTAAAGAATCGTTGACCGTACTGTTAAGAAGTAAGCAGGCTTTACGATGTCTATCATTTCAGACGTAATTCAATCAACGGCCGCCGTGCTCAAGGGAATGCGGCGGACCATCTCGGAGATACCACGGGAAAAGTGGACCGTTCAGTATCCGGACGAGCCCGTCACCGTCCAGCCGCGTTATCGCGGGCAGCATTTGCTCCACGTAGATGAGAACGGCAAGGAAAAGTGCGTTGCGTGTTATCTCTGCGCCGCCGCTTGTCCGTCGGACTGCATCTACATCGAGGCGGAAGACGACCCGCGTCCTTATGCCGACCGCGTCGGCCGCGACGAGCGCTATGCGAAGGTCTATAACATCGACTATGGCCGCTGCATTTTCTGCGGCTTCTGCGTCGAGGCCTGCCCGAAAGATGCGATCACGCACGGCTATAACTTCGAGATCTCTGTTTACAACCGGGCCGACCTTCTTAAGACGAAGGACGACCTGCTGATAACCAAACAGAAGCAGTCGAAGAACTATCGCGTGGCGCTTTCGGGCGAGGACGTCGATTCCGAGTTCAAGGAAGTTTAAGGCGGCCTTCGGCCGAAGCGCCCGGAGATCGAATGGGCCGGGAGCCGATCCCGGCCCGTCGCACGTTTACGAGCGAGAATCTCGCGTCATGCCACAACTACCGATCAGGGATGAACCGCCGACTATAAAAGGGCGGCACCACGAAACCCGGGCTCGTGGGCTTCGGCAGTTTGCGGGATTGACGCGGGACGAGCAGCCGCTCGATCCTTTCGAGCTTGCAAAATACGCGAAGCTATTCGTCGCTCCCTTTGAGGCGGTCGAAGGACTGAGCAACGAAGCTCGTGCGCATTTGCTAGGGCCGGGAAGCGAGATGTGGTCCGGCGGAGCAGCCTCAATACCTTTGCCCGATGGAAAGAAGCTTATTATCCTCAACCCAAAGCACAGTCCGCTGCGCCAGCGGGCAACGCTGATGGAAGAGATCAGCCACGTTTTTCTGGGCCACAAGCCGAGCCGCCTGGCTATCGAACAAAAGGGAATCGACGGGAAGACACGTGCCCGTGATTACAATGCGGCGATCGAAGAAGAGGCGTATGGAACGGGAGCAGCGGCCCTTGTCCCATATGCCGGACTCAAGCAGTTGATAGAAAAAGGCAAGACGGCCGCCGAGATCGCCAAGCACTACGGGGTCAGCCGGCCGTTGGTCGAGTACCGCATCAAGGTCTCACGGCTTTGGAGCACCTATTCGGAAAATATTTTCCGGGCCTCCAAATAAATGGAGAAAGAAACCGACAATCGAATTTCAAGGATCGCGGACCTGTCGCTGGTCGATAAGCTCCGGATGCTTCTCGACATTACGACGAAGATCAGCCGATCGGCGGACCTTGAAGAGGTGCTGAACCTCGTGATGGATACGCTCTCGTCGCTGCTCGATTACGATGCGGCGGGGATCTACATTATCGAACACACGGATCGCGACGGTAATCCCTACATTTTCAAGTCCAAGGTCGTTCGCGGATACGACATCAGTTTCGAACTGGTCGAACCAAAGCTCAGGATGGGCGAAGGCTTCATCGGCCACGTGGCTCAGACCGGCACGCCGATAATTTCGCCGGATGTTACGAAAGATCCGCGATACTTTGCCGCCCGCAAGCCGACACGTTCCGAAATGGTCGCTCCTATCATTTCGAACGACAGGGTCATTGGAGCTTTTGACCTTGAGAGCGACCACCTCGATGCCTACACAGAGGATGATCTTTCGGTGCTTCAGCTGCTCGCTTCACAGGTGGCGATAATCATCGAAAAAGCGAAGCTGCACGAGCAAGCAATCGAGAAAAAACGGATCGAGGCACAGCTTGAGATCGCACGGCAGGTCCAGCTTGAACTCCTTCCGGATAATGACCCGGTCTTTGAGAATTTCGATATATCAGCCTATGTTTTCCCGACCGAAGAGGTCTCAGGCGATTATTACGATTGGGTAAAGATCTTCGATTATCAGCTTGGGATCGTTGTTGCAGACGCGGTTGGGAAAGGGATTCCCGCAGCCCTTTTAATGTCGTTCCTGCGAGCCTCGCTGCGTGCCGGCGTTCAGGTCGGTTACGCGCCGCACATTGCCATGACCAAGGTCAACAATCTGCTGTGGGACTCGACGGAGGAGCATCAATTCATTACAGCGATCTACGGCATTCTGGACAGCACGAACCGGACGTTCGTTTATTCGAATGCGGGCCACAACCCGCCGATGCTCATAAAGCCTAATGGTGATTACCGGTATGTGGAGTACGGAGATATGCCGCTAGGTATGTTTCGCGACGCACGGTACCACCAGCATTTCATTCGGCTTGAGCAGGATCAGGTAATGGTCGTCTATACCGATGGGATCACGGAAGCTGCAAACGCCGAGGGTGAAGAGTTTGGCAAGGAGCGTTTTGCAGAGAGCGTGCTCGAATGCATTCACCTGCCTGCAAAGAAGATGGTCGACCACATAAGGAAGAGCGTCGCCGATTTCACCGATCGGAAATTCCTCGACGACGATGGCACTCTGTTCATCGTCAAATCACTCTAAAGAACGAAAAGAACCCGGAAGGGTTCGAAAAAGCTCGAAAATAACCTTCCGGGTTCTTCAGTTGTGAAATCGATTATTGCCTTATCTAATGCGCGAGGATCGACGTATGCATCGAATCGCCGCCGGGAACTACCGGCGAAGTGTAGTCGCCGTAATTGAGCTTGCCACGCTTTCCTGAAAGATCGTAGATATCGAAGCCAAACGCATCAAGCACCTCAGTTAGATCGTTTACCCGCTCGAGGAAAATCGCCGGGCGATAGCCGAGTTCCTGTCGGATCTCAAGCAGACGCTCAACAACTTCAAGTGGTGCGAAGCAGAGTGTTGGGTCTTTTGCAGTGGCCATCTCGCTTTCCTAACGGCGTTTGCCGTCCAACTTAAGATTACGTAGAGAGGTAAATGGTTGTTCGGGAAAATCTCCGGCGAACGGAGCCGGACAAAAGTCCATCAAAAAGACGTTGGGAAATAAGGATTTTTGCAAAAATCATTGTCGATTGCGTCGAAAAAATGTATTCTACGATTAACTTTCCCCGTAAACTGCTGATGAAGAGGCCGAAAACTATGAAAAATCTCACGATATTGGCTGTTGCTATTCTAGCGATCTCGTCAATTGCCGTTGCTCAAAGGGTCAGTAGCCCGAGTTCGGTAAGTGATCGCTACATCATTTCGGCGAAGGCCGGCGGGGTAAATCTTGTCGAAGGGCAGGTGGAAGTTCTCAGGCGAGACGGCCGTAAGCATATTTTGGTCAAGGGCGATTCGATAGAGGTCGGTGATGAGGTTATCACGGGTGCGAATGGCCGTGCCGAGATATTGCTGAATCCGGGCTCGTACGCCCGCGTCGGGGCTGACTCGTCGTTTTCATTCAAAACGACTTCGCTTGATGACCTTCAGCTTGTAGTTGACCGCGGATCGGTTGTTTTTGAGGTTTTCGCCAGCAACGACTTCACGGTAACGGTCGAAACACCCGAAACGAAGTTCTTGCTTGCCGAATCAGGCGTTTATCGCGTTAACTCAGATCCGGACAACAGTAATATCGCGGTGCTCAGGGGCCGTGCTGTTATCGTCGGTTCCGCTGATGGCCGAGTCAAGAAAGGCCGCGAGGCGTCGATCGTTGATGGACGGGTCGAAGTTTCGAAGTTCGAAAAGAAAGAACGCGACGAGCTTGATGAGTGGAGTAAGGACCGAGCAAAACTTCTTGCGAAGGCGAATTCACGCCTTGATCGACGGTCACTTTACGACCCGCTGATGAGTGCGTATGGCTCGGGTGTCTGGTCGCTTCACAGGTCACTGGGCTTGTGGGTCTTTAATCCGTATATCGGGGGTTATTGTTTTGTTCCGTTCGGTTATGGGTGGGGATCGCCGTACGGCTACTGGTACGATTACGATATTTGGCGGTTCGGCGTACCGCGTTGCGTTTATTACGGAAGCTGTAATGGTTATCCGAGTAGCGGTCCGACTGGCGGCACAACGAACCCAAATCCGCCAACCACGCCTCCAACCACCACACCGGAACCCAGACGTCCGACGGTGCCGCCCTTCGAGCGGATGCAGCGGCAGGAAGGAAAGATCCCGGTCGAACGAACGGTTGACAGCGGGCCAATCTTTCGTCCGGTCACGCCGGTCGTGATATCACCGCCGGTCGAACGGCGTGGCCCGGTAACGCCTCCGCTTTCCGGCGGTTCGACCAAAGGTCGGGACAATTAGGAATCGTCAACAAGCAAAAGGAAAGGCGAGTCGTTATGGCTCGCCTTTTCTCTTTATGGTGCTGCGGTTTCGGTGTAGCGTCGTATCAGAGGTTCGGCCAAGAGAAGAGCGATCTGCGTGCCATTGATCAGCGTATGAAGAATGAAAGCGGGAAGTAGGCTTCCCGTAACCGCACGCAAAGCGGTAAGCATGAAGCTGAGAAGCGTTAAGAGAGCAATTTTGATCGGGTTCTCGTAGTATTGCGGGACGTGTACCAGAGCGAACAGAACAGTCGTAAGGGTGATCGCGAGCGGCATTCCCATTTTTTTAAGAAAGCCGGGATACATTACTCCGCGATACACTACTTCCTCAACGAACGGAGCACTGAAGACCGCCAGAAACCCGACTAAATAAAGAGCTGTGGTCGAGCTTTTGATGATGCGGTCGAGGTCATCTTCTCCGGGTGGGAAAAGGTTAAGCAAAGTAAGTGCCGCGACGAAGAATATGAACATCATCGCAACGTAATGCCAAACCTTAACACCGCCCGAGGTCCAACCGATCGTGCTCCAAAAAGGCTTCTGAAAAAATGCCGTGATCACCAGCACACAAAGACCCAATGTCAGCACGTGTGCGGGAAGCGTCGAGCCGACCTGAACGATAATGGCTGTTGGGTCCGTCCTTGCAAACTCAGCGAAGGAGGCGTTGTCGGCAAACTCGCGACCGGAAAATAAGGCGTACCCGCTGATGGCAAGTCCCTGGGTGATAACGAGAAGTGCAATACTTCCGATCCAAACGGCGATGCCGGCAAGGGCACCCCAATGCGGTCGATCGGGTGAGGTTTCCAGGGTTAGAGGCAATTCTGTTTCGATGGGCTGTTGGGTGGTTTCCACATACGAAGTTTAGCGAACCGACCGACCGCATCCAAATAGCGATTCCTCACCTTGAATTCGCGGCGGTTACGATATAGTCTAAAAGCCCGTGGAGTCACACGGGGAAAACCCCATCCAAAATATCGTAGCGATCATACCGGCGAGGTATGCATCTGCCCGGTTGCCGGGTAAGATGCTGCTTCCGATCGCCGGGAAACCGCTCATTCTCCACACCTTGGATCGGGCTCTGGAAGCCTCGACCATCAGCCGCGTTATCGTGGCGACGGACGATGATCGGATCTTCGATGTTGTAAGGGAATCTGGGGCAGAGGCAATGATGACCTCGCCTGAACACGCATCGGGCAGCGACCGTATCGCCGAGGTCGCCGAAGGGCTTCCGGTCGGTTCGATGGTGGTCAATGTGCAAGGCGACGAGCCGGTGATCCCTGCGGCGACGATCGATGCGGCCGTTCAAGCACTGCTCGCAAATAGCGCGGCACAGATGGCGACGACTTTCGAACATTTCGACAACGCGAACGAGGTGATGGATCCGAATGC
>CAZGLZ010000022.1:0-40622 GCA_964526245.1 uncultured Chloracidobacterium sp.
TTCCCGTAGTGACCCGCGACTTGAACTTTGCGTTCGCCTCGCGTCCGCCGATAGCTGCAACGTATTTCGCAACTATCTCCGACGCGGACGGAAGGCTCGGCTTCGCGCCGCCTTCGCCTGCTTTTTGAGCAACCGCGGAACCTGAAAAGACAAGTGCAAGAAGCATCAAGAGATATTTATTCAGTTTCATTTATTTCCCCTTTTTTGTATTACCTCGACCGCCCGCTGAAGCTGCGTATCGATTCCCTTGGCCAGGCCTTCGCCATCAAGTTCGGCCTTAACGTCCGGGTCAACTCCGCGGCCCTCAACGAGCACGTTCTTTGGCGACCGGTAATCCGAGACGGCGTATTGGAATGTTGCACCGGTCGGCAGCTTTTCAAAAAATGACGGCAGAACCGCTCCGGCGGTCCGCTCACCAACTAGCGTTATTCGGCCGGCATCCTGAAGCCCGGCGGCAAAGATCTCGCTGGTCGAGCCGGACCCGTGGTCGATCAGCACCGCGACCGGCCCGCCGAATGCTCCCGGCTGCGGAAAGACCGAGAAATTCATCACACTTTCTCGCGACCTCATCGAACCGAGCGATAGCTCTTCTTTCAGCATCATACCGGCAAGCCCGCTTGCCATTCCGCCGACTCCGCCGGGATTACCGCGAAGGTCGATGATGATACCCGCAGCATCCGCGTGCTCCCTCATCGCGGCACGCAGCTTTGGCATCTGGGCAATGACCCACATATTAAAGCTAATGTAGCCTATATTGCCCTCAAGCCGCCGCGACTCGAACTTCATCGGCTGTGCCGGAAAATTGCCGAGCGGCTGCGAATATTCTCCGGCAAACTCTTCTCGGATGACCGTCACCATCAGAGCGGCCTTTCCCGGTTCGCTGATGCCGATCTTGACTTCTGTTCCCTGCTCGCCGCCAAGCGAAGCTTCAAAAAGCCGTTCGCGATATGCACGCCGAGTACCATCTGTCAGGTCTCGTCCGGCGATCGCAGATTCGAACTTTTCGAGTATCTCTGCTGCAGATCTTCCGTCAATGGACGTGATCACCATTCCCTGCTTGAGCCCGGCCTTTTCGGCCGCAGATCCGGGATCGACACGAAAGACGGTCATACCGGAGCGAAGCGATTTCAGTTCTACGCCGACCTCACCCGCTCCCGAACCGAACTCCGGATTGCCCGAATGAATGCCGAAGTGCGAAAGCTTTAGCTCGCTGAGCATTCGGCGGAGCACACCGTGAAGTTCGTCGTCGGTCTTCGCTGCTCGGGCAAGCGGCTCGTATTTCACCCGGACCGCCGCCCAATCAACGCCGCCAAACGTCGGGTCGTAATGCTTTTCGTTGACCGTTGCCCAGACCTTCTGAAAGCTCTCTATCCGCCGTTGCGCATCGTCGCTCGCCCGTTGCGGGGCGTTTGCCGCTATTTGCGCATCGGCCGTTAAGACAAGAATGCCGAGCGAAATGATCAGCCCGGCCGCGAAATTGAGTTCAAAAAACCGCCTTTTTCCCATAATTTCTGTGTTTCTATACGAAAATCCCGTTTTGTTCGTTTCAAGTTTACAGGAATTTAAAGTGGGTTTAAGATTAGGGCATCGCACAATCAATTAGATTATTTTATCCTTTGATAAATGAAATATTACGAAAGCGTTCTTGAACTTATTGGAAACACCCCGCTGGTGAAGGTCAATAATCTTGCCCGCCAGTTCGGTGTCAGGGCGACTATTCTCGCCAAGATGGAAAGCCTCAATCCCGGCTATTCGGTAAAGGACCGGATCGGCATCTCAATGGTCGATTGGGCCGAGAAAGAAGGCGTCCTGAAGCCGGGCGGCACACTGATCGAGGCAACATCTGGAAATACCGGCATCGGCCTCGCACTTGTTGCGGCGGTTCGCGGATATAAGTGCATCTTTGTCCTTACGGACAAGGTCTCGGTCGAAAAGATGCGGTACTTGAAATCGCTTGGAGCGGACATCGTCGTCTGCCCGTCTGCGGCAAAGCCCGGCACACCGGACCATTACGTCGAAACCGCAAAGCGCATATCACAGGAAACACCGAACTCCTTTTATCCCGATCAATACAACCACCCGGCCAATCCGGCGGCACATTACCGGACGACCGGCCCCGAACTCTGGCGGGATACTGAAGGCAAGATCACGCACTTTGTCGCCGGCATCGGAACGGGCGGAACGATCAGCGGAACGGGCCGTTATCTTAAAGAACAAAACCCGAACATCAAGATCATCGGCGCCGACCCATACGGCTCGATCTTTAAGACCTACAAGGACTCGGGCCGCGTGCCGGAAGCGACCCCGTACCTCGTCGAAGGCATCGGCCAGAGCCTGCCGGTTGGCAATGCCGATATGAGCGTGATCGACGAGGTCATCAACGTCACCGACCGCGAATCGTTTGACCTTGCCCGCCAGCTTTCGCGGAAAGAGGGCATCTTCTGCGGCGGCTCAACCGGCACGAACTTCGCAGCCGCATTGAAGATCGCCAAAGAAGCGGATGACGACGCCGTGATCGTCTTCATCGTTTGCGATACGGGCGAGCACTACCTGACGAAGTTCCATTCCGATGAATGGATGAAAGAGAAGCTCCTGCTCGAACCGCAAAAGATCACGGCAGGACTCATAATCGAGACCAAGAACGGCAGCTCACCCGGTCAGCTCGTTTTTGCCGAACCCGGTGAGACGGTTGCCGCCGCACTTTCGCGTATGTCAGATAACGGCATCACGCAGATGCCGGTCATCGAGGACAACCGCTCGGTCGGAAGCTTCCGCGAAAGCCGCGTCCTGGCAAAGCTGCTGGCGGATGGTTCGCTGCTCGAAGCGAAGGTCAGCGACATCATGGAACCGAGCTTCCCGGTCGTTCAGGTCGATTCGAGCATAAACGAGATAAAGACGAAGCTTTTGGAATCGCCTGCTGTTGTGATAGAAGACTTTAAGCGAATTACAGGGATCATTACCCGCTCGGACGTCCTGGATCTTTCTAGCTGATCCGGGGCGCCGTGCCCAACACTTCAGACCGGAGGTGGTCCGAAATGAACGACGGAACTGCAGAAATGCAAGAACGCGATATCTCTTCCCCGGACGATATCCCGACCGAACGGCCCGAATCGCGACCGGAACCCGGCGCCGCGGCGGGCGGTTGGTCGATGCCGCAGCCGGTCTTTCGCCAGTCAAGCGGATACACGCCGCAGCGAGGCCAGGCCGCAGCCGTTCCCGATGCCGCACCGCCGGCATCAATGCCGGGCGGGCTCGACATCGAGCCGCAGCCCGACCTTCACGAGGCCGTGCCTGACGAGCCGGTAGCGGCCGTGCCCGCGTCCTCGCCCGTCAAAGAGAAGAGCGGCCGGAGTGCGGTTTGGGCGGTCGTCACGCTCTTCGTCATCGCGGTCTTTGTCATCGCGTTTTCGGTCGGCGTGTATTTTCTGTTTTTCCGGGCCGGAAGTGACGGAGCCTTCTAGAAACGCAAAACGCCCGTTCACGGCGCGTCAAAAATTTAGGTTAGTGCCGCGGCCGCTGCCCTTACGACGGAGCTTGCGGCCGATTTTGATGAAAGGGTAACGCCCGTTTTTTAGGTAAATGCCTGAAGCGAAGCTCAAATTTGACGACCGCGAGTTCTTTCTCGGTTCCGGCCTGGTGACCATCGGCCGTGCCACGGACAACTCCATCTCGTTCGCCGGCGATGGCAACGTCTCGCGATATCACGTCGAGATCGAGCTCCGCGGCGAAGAGTTTTGCCTCATCGACCTCAACAGCAGCAACGGAACTACGGTAAATGGTGCACCCGTCAAGGGTGAGATATATCTCGCCGATGGCGATGAAATACTGCTCGGCGGTTCTGCTGCACTGACCCTTGAATACGTAAAGGAAGGCTCCGCCGAAGCACCGGCAACGGCGGTTCCGGCAGCGTCGGGAACTGAAACAGCCGCGGAAGAAAATGCACCGGGAGACGAATCTCCGCAGGCAGCAGAAACCGAGGGCGGCGGCTCGAGTTCCAATGGGCTTTTTCTCGCCGCGGGCGGTTTCCTTGCTCTTTCGCTAGTTCTCGGTGCCGGTGCGACCGCGTTCTACTTTTTGCGCGATACGAGCTGCAACGCCCGGGCCGTAATCATCTCGCCCGAACCCGGCGACACGATAAGCAAGCCGACCGAGATCGAGGTTGAGATCGAGAACTCCGAGTGCGTTTCGCGCGTTGCATTTACCGTTGACGGTTTCGAATTCGCCAGCGTTTCCGGCTCGCCGTACACCGTTGAGCTCAACCCCGCCGATTTCGCCGACCTTGCCGATGGTTTTGACCATCCGCTCGGCATCGTGCTTGAGGACGAAAAGGGCGTTAAATTTACGACCAGCCCGCCTGTCCTTCTCGCTTTTGAGACCCGCGCCGTAAAGCGTGACGAGGACGTGGCACAAGATCGACCCGCGCAAGCTGACGAGCCGCAGCGGCCCGCAAAGACGGGCGGCCCGAGCCTTGTCGAGGTCCACGATCTTTCGCGCAAGCTTCTTGCCCAATTCAAGGGCGGCGACCGATACAACATCTCGAACCGCCAGCTTCTACAGGAAGTTCAGCGAAAGACGGCCGATTACGCACAACCCGGATATTCGGCTAAGGCATCGCAGTTCAAAGATGTAATAAACGTCGCCTTCGTCCGCGAACAGAATCTTGACGCACCGCTCGGCTTTTTCCTTGCGATGAGCCGTAGCCGGTTCGATCCGGCACGGCAGGGTACGGAGGAAGGCCTCTGGCGGATGTCGCCCGAATTTGTCAAAGCAAATGCCTACGATGGCCTCTGCGGCGGGCAGACCATCGCCGACCCGAAGCAGGAATGTGCCGCACTCGCCGCCGGCCTCTATATGAAGTCGATGGTGCTTGGAGCTTTCGAAGGTGATGTTCTTCTCGCGGTCGCGGCGTTCGGCAAGTCGCCACAGGAAGCCGGCGAATGGAAAGCAACTCTGCCGCAGAACCGGACCGATCTCTGGAACGCAATAAAGACGCCGGCCGAACGCGAAAATCTTGTCCGCTTTCTTGCGGGGGGCATCGTTGCCGAAAATCCGCAGCGGTTCGGCCTCGCAAATGAGCGGCCGCTGTCTGAACTTTACCGCATCGCGATGTAAAATAAGAGAAGGATGCTCGAGGTTCGACTCAAGTGCAAAAGCCCGGAAGGCGAACGTACAATAACGGTCGCCGAGGGTCGCATTTCGTTCGGCCGCGGGAGCGACGCCGACGAGCGTTTTGAGGACAACAGCCTTTCGCGGCTCCACGCAACGCTTTACCGCGAGGGCGACCGCGTCTGGATAGTTGACGATAACTCGTCGAACGGCACGTTCGTTAATGGCGAGGCGGTTCCGGCCGTTGGCAAACCTCTCGCAGATGGCGACCGCATCAAACTCGGTAACGAGACCGTTCTGCTGGTCGAGATCGCAGAGCCTGCAAAGGCTGAAGCTCCAAAGGCTGCGGCGGCATCTCCGGGAATCACAGCTTCCTCCGGTGTACCCTCCGGACTCGGCCTGTTGCCGATCGTGATGATCGGTTTTGCATTCATGATCGTCTCGCTCTCGCTTGCCCTTGTCGGTTACAAGCTTCTCGGCTGGGGTGAACCCGCCGTTGTTCGAGCCGATGACGATGTCGAGTTTTCTGATCCGGAGCCGCGAAGTTCTCGCGACAGCGACCCGAAAAAGACGCCCGATTCCCCATCGAACTCAGGAAGCTCAACGTCAGGTTTGACCTCATCGAGCGATGCCAACTCGAACGAACCGCTCGATATCAAGACTCCCGAATCGTCAAAGCCCGAGCCGAGTGTAATACCACAGGGCAAGCGGTATCTCGACCTTTCGGAAGACGAAAAGCGAAAGTACGTAGCTGACCGCTCGATGCGTATCGCCGCCATCATTGGCAATAGTTCAAGCGACACTATCCCCGCCGAGGCGGTCGAAAAGATCAAGAGCTTTACCGATGCCTACGCCAAGCGTATCAATGTAAAGCCGCTCGGCGGCTGCCGCTTTGGCGATAATCTGCAGGCGACCTACGAGCGGGCAAGCAAGAACGCCCCGTTCATCGTACGGGCGTTCAACGCCCGCGGCATCGACCCGCGGATCGGCCTGTACCTCGCGATGATCGAATCCGAGCATTGCGTTTGCCTCCAGAGCCCGACCGGTCCGCTCGGAATGTTCCAGTTCACTAAGGCGACCGGCGAGAATCATGGGCTGAAGACGATCAGCGGAGCCTCGCCAAATAACCCGGATGAACGCTGCGAGCCGGAGCCCTCAGCACGGGCGGCTGCGTCTTATATGAAGTCTCTGACGGGAAGATATGGCACCGGGCCGGCAAGTGTTCCGCTCGCGATCGGCTCATATAACAGCGGCGAGGGCGGCCTCAGTTCAAACCTGGTGAAGGCGCTCGAATCAGGTTCGGGCCTGCCGCGAGATTTTTGGACGCTGATCTCGAAAGGCGATATGCTCTCCAAGCAGTTTCAATCAGAGAATTTCAAATACGTCCCCAAATTCTTTGCCGCGGCGATAGTTGGAGAATTTCCGCAGGATTTCGGCCTCAAGCTTCAGCCGGTTTCGACCTACACGAAATAGGCCCGCCGAGAAAGATGATGAGCGAACTTCGGCTCAAATTCGTTGATCATGATGGCATTGACCGCTCCGTCGGGGTCGAAACGGACGAGTTCGTTCTCGGCCGGCAACCCGGCTCCGACCTCGTGCTTCCCTTTCCCGGCGTTTCCCGCGAGCATGCGATGATCGAACGGAGCGGCCCGGATTTCATCATCCGCGACCTTGGCTCGAGCTTCGGCACGAAAGTTAACGGCATTCCCGTAGTTGGGCTCAAGACATTGCATAACGGCGACGAGATCGACGTCGGCGATTCAGTGATGTTGGAGGTTGACATCGCAACAGCGGCTGCATTCACGCAAGAACCGAAGACTGCAGCACCTGAGGCATCGGCGGCCACGGTCTCCACCGCACCAATGGAGAGCACTCCTGCAGCATCGTCATCCACTTCCGTCCCCGCACCGGCAACGGCAGCAGCCGGCGGGAGCAATATGATCTGGCTCGCCGTGCTTGCCCCGCTTACGGCGGTATTTTTGCTCGCATTTATTGGCGGCGGCTTGTATCTCTGGAACACGAGCGGGCAGACCAACCGCGACATTGTCAGCAATTCTGACGACCCGTTCGCGGATGACCTCGACGATGACTCACCAACGAAATCGAGAGATGACGACAACGGAGGAATGAGTTCAGGTTCGAGTTCCTTGCCACGGCCGAACACTAACAGCGGAAGCTCGAGCAGTTCTTCGAGCACAAACTCCGGAACCACGCCCCCTCCGGTGAACAGTACGGTTACGCCGCCGGACTCCGAACTCGGAAAGGTCGAGCGAAATGCAGCCTTGTTCATGCGGAAGGCCGCACGCAACGACCCTCGGGCGTTCATCACGTCTGAGCATGCAGGCCGCGTCCAGGCAAAGATCCGCGAAATAGCGGGTTCGCCCGCAGTTGCGGCGAATCTCGAATCTGCGAGAAAAAGCTCGTCAAGCCTTGCCTCGCTTGCCAATGCTAATGGCCTCAAGCCGCAGTTCCTTGTCGCTGCGGCGTTGGGTAAACTCGGCACCTCGCGCGGCGACGTGCTCCAGACCGCCCAAGGCATGGTTGAAGTGCTGGCAAAGCTCAATGCACAGGTCGGTGCCGAACGGGGTGACGACGCCGCCGTTCTCATTGCCGCCTATCAGCAGGGCGTAGCGGGCGATTTTTTGAAGATGCGGAATATGCTCCAAAAGCTTGCGACCGACTTTCCCGAAAGCTCACGTGAGATCAGGTCGATCTGGTTCCTCGAACAGAAGCAAAAGATCAGCAAGGCCGAGTTCGATAATGCACTTCGGTTCCTCGCCTTCGGGACGCTGATGCAAAACCCAAAGGATTTCGGCGTCAATTCAGAGCCGCTCGGCGATTAGGCGCACGTTTCGCTCCGCGGCCGGAGGTTTCAACTTATGCAGGAAAATGAATGGGTCACCGGCAATGTGACCATCTCGATCAACGGCCAGCCGCTCTCGATGACGATGACCGTCCCGGCCAATCGCGTGAAGCCGCACCGTATGCTGCCGATCTTCCAACAGATGTCGAACACATTCGTCGATATGGGCGTTTCGGAGGTCGAATCGGCAGGCAAGGCCATCTCCTGCAAGGCCGGATGCGGCGCATGCTGCCGCCAGCCGGTGCCGGTCTCTGAGATCGAGGTCTATCACCTCGCCGAGGTCGTTGAATCGCTCCCGGAACCGCGGCGGACTGAGGTAAAACAGCGTTTCCGCGATGCGATGGAGCATTTTCGCTCGATCGATTGGTTCGAACGCGTTCAGCAGATCCGAGAAGTTGTCGAAGAGGAAGGCAAGGAAGAAGGAATGCGGCAGCTTTCGGAACTCACGACCGAGTATTTCCGCGAGGGCGTCGCGTGTCCGTTCCTGTTCGAAGAGAGCTGTTCGATCCACAAGGACCGTCCGGTCGCCTGCCGCGAGTATCTAGTAACAAGCCCGGCCGAGAACTGTTCCTCGCCGACGGCCGAAACCATCGACCGCGTTCCGATCGGCATTTCGCCCTCAAAAACGCTGACCAACGTTGGAAATACCGGCAGGCTCGCAAACATTGCGCTGTTGCCGCTGATCAGGTCGCTTGAGCTGGCCGAACAATTCCCGGAAAAGTTCGTAGAAAAGACCGGCGAGAAATGGATGGCGGACTTCTTTACGATGCTGACGCACAGCGAGATACCGGACTCGGCGCGAAAGAAACCGGCGGGCACGTCCGGCACCAACGGCCGAAGGCATTGAATTAGAAAGATTTAACTACTTACGCCCGGCGCTGTTTACTATTTTCCGAAGTCGTTCTACTATTTAGGTCGATTCACTTTATGAGCAGATACCGCAAAGTCGTCTGGAACGAGGGGATGCTCCTGACCCCGCATCATTTCCAGCAGTGGGACAACTACTTCGAAGGCTTGCTCAACTCGCGGGTCGATGCCGTAAAGCAATATGATTATGGCGTTCTGGAGCTTCAGGTCAGCAATGAAGCGATCGCGAACGGCAACTTTCAGCTCATAAACTGTCGTGCCGTAATGCCGGACGGTCTGTTCGTCAATGTGCCTGATGCCGAAGCGGTCCCGGATATGCGGCCCGTCGGAGACCACTTCCGTGTTGAGCAGGAAAAGCTTGGCGTCCATCTCGCGATACCGGCGAAAAAGGCCGGCGAGGCAAATTTTCAGGCAAACGGTGCAAAACCGAGCTCGACACTCCGCTTTCTGCAGGAAGGAGCGATGGTCAAGGACGAAACGACCGGCTCCGGCGAGCAACCGATAGCCTACGCTAAAAGCAATCTGCGGATCATCTTTGACGACGAACTTCGCGACGGCTTCACCTCAATGAAGATCGCCGAACTTCAGCGAACGCCGACCGGCCAGATCAAGATCTCAGACGATTACATTCCGCCGATCCTAAAGGTCACAGCCTCAACCTGGCTGGTGAATATGCTTCGCCAGATGGTCGAGATCCTGATCACCAAGAGCGGAAGCCTCGGCGAGCAGCGGCGGCAGCGGAATGCCTCGCTTGCCGATTTTACGACCTCTGAGGTCGCTGTCTTCTGGCTGCTTCATACGATAAATTCGTCGATCCCGACGATGTCGCATTATTTTCGGTCGCCGCTCATCCACCCGGAGCAGCTTTATATCGAGATGGGCGAACTCGCCGGAAAGCTGATGACCTTTTCGCTCGAGCACAACCCGAAGGACATCGTAAAATACGACCACGACGACCTGTATTTCACGTTCTACAGCCTTTCGCTGCAGCTTCGCGACCTGCTTGAAACGGTCATCCCGAGCCGCTGTGTACAGATCCCGCTTGAGAAAACGCGCGATACGCTCTACGTCGGCCGGATCGACGACGAACGCCTTCTCAAAGAGGCCGGTTTCTACCTCGCCGTCCGCGCTCAGATGCCGGAATCGAAGCTTATTGAGGGCGTTCCACGTGTAGTGAAAATTGCCTCGCGGGATGTCATCGATTCGGTCATCGGCTCCGCTCTCCCGGGCGTAGTGTTAACACACGCGAGCCCGCCGCCGGCGCCGATCCCGGCCCGCGTCGGCTTTAAGTATTTTCAGCTCGATTCGATCGGGCCTTATTGGAACGGCATCGCCGGGTCAAAGGTGGTCGCCGTCTATGTCCCGAACGAGATTCCGGATGAAAAGCTCGAGCTTTACGCAGTAAAACCGTAAGAGATCAGATAAATGGCAGAAGGTGTCCTTAAACAAGACCTGATAACATTCGCCGGGCCGATATTCGACCTGATACTTCGGCTTAAGGCCGGCATCGTCGCGCCGTCAAATGACCTTCGTCCGAAGATCGCCGGGATGCTAGAGGAATTCGAAAAGCGTGCCGAACGATACCGGTTCAATCACAAGATCGTCCAGGTCTCAAAATTTGCCCTCGCTGCATTCGTTGATGAAACGGTCCTGACCAACGACTTTCACCTCAAGAACGAGTGGGAGAAGAACCCGCTCCAGCTTGAATACTTCGGCGAGCAGCTTGCCGGAAACAAGTTCTTCGAGAAACTCGAGTCGATGATCAAGCAGATCGAGGTGACGCAGGAAGCCGTCGAGGTCTATTATTTTTGCATGCTCCTCGGCTTTAAGGGCCGCTACGCGATCTATGAACACGAAAAGCTTCTTGCGACGATGGAGCAGACCGCAAAAGCACTCGTAAAGGTTGGAAGGATCAGGCCGGTCGACCTCTCACCGCACTGGCTCTCAAGCGACCAGCCAAAGCCGCCCGAGAAACGCGGAATGCCCGTTTGGGCAAAAATCGGAGCCGTTGGCGGTCTAGGTTTAGGGATTATCGTTTACCTTGTGATGTTCGTAATGTCGTCACAATTCATGCAGCAGGCGATAAACCGGCTCGCGATGTGATCAGAATTCGGTTCGATCCTCGCGTTCTGATGCTGTAAGCAACAATTTCTTCCCGTCAGGCGGACGTCACTTGCACGTCCCGGCTTTCGGGAGTGTGCTTGTGTCCTTTCTATGTCCAATTGGCACGTCGGACAACTTAAGTTCGCACTCGGGCTTGGCTCGATAATGTCGTTCTATGGCGTCGTCACGTTCATCGTGATGATGATGCCCGAGGGCAGCGTCGGACGTAACCAGAAGATCGTCGTGATCGTTCTCGTGCTGCTCACGATGCCGTTCACGCTTCTCGGCGGATACCTCGCAGCCCGACGGTCACGAAAAAAAGAGGAAAAAGCAAAGGCAGAAGCCGAGGCAAAAGCCGGTGAAGGCCAGCAGGCCGCTCAACCAACCGCAGCAGCGACGACTTCGGCGGTTGCTGCCGATGCCACCGCTCTCGCCGGCCTTGAAGAGGTCGTTCAGTTCATTAAGACCTCAAATCTTGGCAGCGGCGGCAAGGACGCGATCTATTCCCTTCCCTGGTATCTCGTCGCCGGTGCTCCAAAGGCCGGTAAGAGTTCGCTCGTAATCGGCTCGAACCTTAATTTTCAGAACCTTCCGAGCCAGCGGCAATCTGAGCTCAAGATCGTCCGCCCGACCCCTAACGTCGATTGGCGCGTCACCAGCGAAGGCGTATTTATCGACACAGCCGGTCGGTATGGTAGCGAGGGGATTGATGGCGAAGAGTGGGCTGCTCTGCTTGAGGCCATTCGCAAATATCGCCCAAACCGGCCGATCGACGGCTTTATCCTTACCGTAGATGTAAACACCATCACCAAAGGCGATGAGCGGCAGAACGAAGAGCACGCGAAGGTGCTTCGGGCAAGGCTCGACGATACGCTACAGCGGCTTAAGGTAAAGTTCCCGGTCTATTTGGTCTTTACGCAGGCCGATTCGATCGAAGGCTTCCGCGATTCGTTCTCCGCCTCAAAGAAAGAAGATAAGACGCTCGTTTGGGGTGCGACGATCCCGATCGAAAAAAGCGAAAACGCTCAGGCGTCCTTCGACAGCGAGTTCGAAGTGCTGCAGGATGCCGTAATGCGGCGGCGGCTCTCCCGGCTTTCGGCACCTTTTCCGGCTGTCCGCCAGTTGAGGATCTTCAATTTCCCGCTCCATTTCGGTGCGGCCCGTCGGAAATTCGGCTCGTTCGTCAATGCCCTTTTCCGGCCGAACCCGTTCAGCGAGAATCCGTTCTTCCGCGGCTTTTATTTCACATCGGCACCGGGAACGAAGGGCAGCGGCAACGTCCCCGTCACCGTAGGTAATACTTATTTCACCGAGCGTCTCTTTAAGGACGTCATACTCCGCGACCGCGATGTCGTACGTACCTTTCAGGCTCAGCAGCAGCGGGCCCCGATCTTTGGTTGGGTGATGACATTCATTGGAGCGATGATCGTCCTGGGCCTGCTCGGGCTGACCGCGGTCTCGCTCGTTTCGAACAAGCAGATGCTTGACGAAGCGGCAAGCGTCGGCGACAAGGGCCTTGCCCTCCGCCGTGCCGACCTGAACCGCGACATCCTCACGAAGAAAGAGGACGAGGTCCGCGAAGAGCTCCGTGTTCTTGAGGGAATGCGGCCGATGCTCGCAACGCTGGATGATAACAACCGCAACGGTGCCCCGCTGTACATGCGGATGGGGATGTACTCCGGCAACGGCATTTATCTCCAAAGCTTGCTGCCGCTTTACATGAACCTCGTTGAAAAGAGGTTCAAACAGCCCGCCATCCGTAAGCTCGAGGCCGAACTCAAGCAATTTGCCGAGAGCGGCCAACTCGCCGGCCGCGACGACATCGAACGCGAAGCGAGCCTCAATAAGAATTACAACCTGCTCAAAGCGTATCTGATGCTTTCGGATGGGTCGCAGCAGATCGACGGAAAGACGGTCCGCTATCGCGAAAAGGCCGAAGCGACGCACATCGCCGCGACGCTCCGTGAATACTGGCTGACCGAGTCGAAGGTCCCGAACGATATGAAGGCGACGGCCGAGATGCATCTTGACTTCTGGTCACGACAGATCGACCGTGCCGAAGGGCTCGGCGAGTTTCCGCGTATCCAGCTCAATGCAAAGCTCGTCGATGAAGCAAGGCGAAAGCTGCAGGCCTTCCCGGCGGTCAATCGCTATTACAGCAATCAGGTCAGCCGCATTTCCCGCGAGATCGACGACAAGATCGGCCCGACGACGGTCGAATCGATGGTGGCCCGCGGCGGTGCTGATACGAGCCTGCTGACCGGAACTTACCGAGTTCCGGGTGCATTCACCCGGCCGGGTTTTGAACTGATGAAAACGGCTATCGCCGAGGCAGATTCGAAACTCGCCGAGGACGACTGGGTAATGGGCGAACTCGGCAAGCGTCAGCTTGTTCAGGCACAGGCGACCGATGCCGCCAAGCTCGAGGACCTCTATTACCGCGACTACGCCGACCACTGGCGAAAATTCGTCCGCGGCACTCAGCTTCGCTCGTTCGAAAAGCGTTCCGACGCGGTCGATGCCTTCCAGGTACTCTCCTCGGCAAATTCGCCGATGAAGCGGATAGTGATCGAGGTTGAGAACAACACCAATCTTTCGAAAAAGATCGATGGCGGCGGCTGGCTCGACTGGATCTTCAGTTTCTTCTCAAAGAAGAAAGAGGAAGGTCCGGGCAACACCCAGCCGGAAAAGGAATTCCGCCCGGTGACGACCTTCGTCGGCAAGCCCGAGCAGGGTGAGAATGCCCCGATCGAGAAGTATCAGTCCGAGCTCCAGCGGGTTTATACCAAGCTGAGCACCGTCAATGACGACCAGTTCCGCCGGGCCATTGAGGAAATGGCGAACGAAAAAGACCCGCTCGATGTCAACAAACGCGAGCAGGCCGTTAATGGGCTCGTTTCCGCTTTTAACGAAACGCCCGCGGGCCAGGAAGTGGCAACTCTGCTCCAGCAGCCGATCCTGAACCTCAAGAACCTGCTCGGTGCCGGTGTCAAGCAGCAGATAGAACGGACGTGGCGCGATAGCATTCTGCCCGATGCGAAGGCTCTTGAAGCGCTGTATCCCTTTGCCGATGGCCAGCAGGAAGCCGATTTCGAGACCATCTCGCGGTTCCTCAGCCCGACCGAGGGCAAGCTCTCGAAGTTCTACGACGAGCGGCTCAAGAACTACTTCGAAGAGGTCGGCGGCCAGCTCAAGCCGCGTGATACGGCTGACATGCAGTTTACGGACGAATTCGTCGCCTACCTGAACAATGCGTTCGCCTTGCGGCGGGCATTCTTTGGCTCGAGCCCAACACCTAAGTTCGACTACGAGTTCAGCCTTAAGCCTTCGCCCGACGCTGTCATCGAGGTTTCGATCGATGGCCAGAAGATCACCTCCGAGGGTACGGGCTCGATCCGCGGAACCTTCCCGGCCGCTCAATCAAGCGAGACAGGCGTCGCGATCAATTTGGTCTCGACCGCCGCGTCATCGGCCAACACCTCGACCGGAACTACGACCGCCACGTCGGCGCCGCCATTTGCTGGCAAGTGGGGACTCTTCCGGTTCGTTGAGGCCTCGAAGCCGCAGAAACAGGCCAGCGGCGAATACCTGTTGAGCATTTCGGCCGGCGGCAAGTCGATCGGGGCAACTATCAAATCGAGCAGCGGCGATCTGTTCGACAAGCAAACATTCCAGAAGGTCAAAGCTCCTGACAAGGCTTTGAAATAGCGATAGAAAGGCCGGAACAGGAATCTCCGGCCGGAGGAAAGAAGATGAACGACGCAAAACTAGCATTGGACAAGGGCGACCTGAAATCAGCTGTCGAATCGGCGATCAATCTGGTTCGGACAAACCCGACCGACGCCGCGGCCCGGATCTTCCTGTTCGAACTTTCCTGCTTCTCCGGCGACTGGGAACGGGCCGAAAAGCAGCTTGATTTCATCGGCCACCAGGACACGGCAGCAATGATCGGCTCCAAGATCTACCAGCAGAATTTCAAGGCGGAACGCGACCGCCTGAAGTATTTCTCCGATGGCCTGAAGCCCGAGACGATGACGGCTGTGCCGCCCTACGTCACAGAATTGATGGATGCCAACAACCGCGTCCGCGAAGGCAATGTGGCCGAAGCTCGAGCGATCCTCGACCGTGTCGAAGAAACACGGCCCGCCTTCAAGTGCTCGGTCAATGGCGAGGGCTTTTCGGATTTCCGCGACTATAACGACCTGACGATGTGCGTCTTCGAGGTCATCCACAAGGACGCCTATATCTGGCTGCCGATGGACCAGATCGTCAAGATCGAGTTCCCGAAACCGGGCACGCTCCGCGACCTTTACTGGATCCAGGCGAACATCGAGCTCAAGAACGGCACCGGCGGCGAAATGTTCGTCCCGGCGCTCTATGCCGGCACGTGGAAGAGCGAGAACGACCAGGTCCGGCTCGGCCGAATGACCGATTGGCGCGACCTCGGCGACGACCTTTTCCAGGGCGAAGGAACCAAGCTTTTCTGGATGGACGGCCGGGATAAGTCGATCCTGGATATCCAGACGATCGAGTTCCATCATGAGGCAGCTGCCGAAGCGTAGCGGATTTTTTGCTCGCTTTTGTTTCTGTAATTCGCGTGTTTCGTATATGATGTGTGCGTAAAAGCACCAGGTGATACCAAATTTTGATGACGCATCCGATGCGTCCGGGGATAATTTTCGATGAGCGAAGAGCTGCGAAAACCTAGTGTGATCGATCTTGAGGCGTTGCTTTCGCCTATTTCTGAAGAAGCTCCGTCAGGCGAAAGCCTGCGCTATTCGGGGCTTTATGATGAGGTTGCCGAGGCCCGCCGGGCCGATGACAACCTGAACCTCGGTGAATGGCAGACCGAACTCAAGGTCGCCGATTACCGCAAGGTGAAGGACCTCGTCATTCCCGCCCTCTCGACCCAGACCAAAGACCTTCAGCTTGCCGTATGGCTCTGCGAGGCGCTCGTCAAACAGGACGGCTTCGTCGGCCTCCGCGACGGACTCGACCTGCTGCGGCTGCTGCATGAGAATTTTTGGGAATCGATCCATCCGGAGATCGATGAAGGCGATATGGAAGGCCGGGCAAATGCCATTTCCTGGTTCGAATCGACCTGCGGACTCGCTATCAAGGGTGCTAAGGTCACGGGAAGTGCCGGCTATAGCTACATCGATTGGGAAGATTCGAAGGTTTTCGATATTCCCGAGGGCCTCGAAAGCTTCAGCACCGAAGATCAGGTCAAGTATAACCAGCTTCGCGAACAGGCCGAGCGCGAACGCCGTGTAACGGCCGACATGTGGCGGAAGGAATGGGCCGCGACCCGCCGCGCATTCGCCGAAGAGGTCAATTTTGTCATTAAAGAGTGCTTCGAAAGCCTTAAGGCCCTGATCACGGTCGTTGATGAGAAATACGACCGCAATCAGGTCCCGAGCCTTCTCAACCTAAAGAAATCGCTCGACGATATCGAACTTCTCATCAAGAAGCTGCTCGAAGAAAAGCGAGCCGAGGAGCCCGACGAGAGCGATGAGGCCGAGGCGACCGAGATCGTCAACGAAGACGGAACGGTGACCGTTGTCGCCGGTGCGGCCGTCCCGGCAGGTGCTATCCAGAACCGCCGCGATGCTCTCAAACGCCTCGACGAGATCGCCGAATTTTTCCGCAAGACCGAGCCGCACAGCCCGGTAGCCTATCTCGTCCAGCGTGCCGTCAAATGGGGCCATATGCCGCTTGAGAACTGGCTGCAGGACGTCATCAAGGATGAAACGATCCTGTACCAGCTCCGGCAAACGCTCGGGTTCAATACGTCCCAGCAGGGCACCGAGGACCAGCCGTCGGTATAGCGATCCGGCGATGCAAAAGGATTTTTCGCTCCCAAGGTTATTTTTTAGATAAGGAGAACAAACGCCAATGCCAACAAAAGAAAGTCTGCAACACAAGATCGACCGCGTCCGACCGCCGCGTGTACAGATCACTTACGATGTCGAGGTCGGCGGAGCGATCGAACTGAAGGAGCTTCCGTTCGTCATCGGCGTTATGGGCGATTTCAGCGGCAAACCGGAAGAGCCGCTCCCGGCCTTCAAGAACCGGAAGTTCGTTGAGATCGACCCCGACAACTTCAACCAGGTCCTGGCCGGTATGACACCGCGGCTCGCCTACACCGTGGACAACAAACTGCAGGATGACGGAAGCAAGATGGGCGTTGAACTTAAGTTCAACAACATCGAGGATTTCGAGCCGGACAACATCGTCCAGCAGGTCGATCCGCTTCGCAAGCTCGTGGAGGCCCGGCAGAAACTCGCCGACCTTCGCTCAAAGATGGACGGAAACGAAAAGCTCGAGGGCATGCTTGAGGAGATCATTGCTGATGCCGGTAAACAGAAAGAGTTGAGCGACCAGCTCGGACTTGGGGCGAAGGAGGAATAGTAGATTATGGCAGCCAAGAAACAAGAAGAAGCCGCCGTGCAAACGGTGGAAACCGCCGAGGAAGGCGGACTGCTTGACAAGATCTTGACAGAGGGCCGAATGGCCCGTGACGACTTCCAGAAAGAGCGTGCGAAGGACATGATCTCGGAATTCGTTAATCAGGTAATGTCCGGCGAATTGACGATGACCAAGAACATGGACGTCGCCATCAATTCGCGTATTGCCGAGATCGACCGCCTTATCTCGGCACAGATGAACGAGATCATGCACCATGAGGACTTCCAGAAGCTCGAAGGCTCATGGCGTGGCCTCCATCACTTGGTCAAGAATTCGCTCACGGGCCCGCAGCTCAAGATCCGCGTCATGAGCGTGACGAAGAAGGACCTGCTCAAGGACTTCGAACGGGCCCTTGAGTTCGACCAGTCAACGCTCTTCCGTAAGATCTACGAAGAAGAATACGGCACCTTCGGCGGTGCTCCGTATGGTGCCCTGATCGGCGATTTCGAGTTCGGCAACCATCCGCAGGATATGGCCCTTCTCGAAAAGCTCTCCGAGGTCGCCGCGGCCGCCCACGCGCCGTTCCTGAGTGCCGCTTCGGCCGACATGTTCGGCTGGGACACGTTCTCGGAAATGACCGAGGTCCGCGATATCACGAAGATCTTCGACCGGGCTGAGTATATGAAATGGCGGAGCTTCCGCGAGTCGGAGGACTCACGCTACGTCGGCCTTACGCTTCCTCACGTCCTTATGCGCGAGCCCTACGGTGCGGCGACCAAGCCGACCGAAAGTTTCCGCTTCGAAGAGAATGTGGATGGCACCGACCACAAGAAGTATCTCTGGGGCAATGCCGCTTATGCTCTCGGCACGCGGTTGACCGAGGCGTTCTCGATGCACGGCTGGTGCGTCGCCATCCGCGGCGTTGAGGGCGGCGGCCTTGTTCAGGGCCTCCCGACCCACACCTTCCAGACCGACGAGGGCGAGGTCGCGATGAAGTGCCCGACCGAGGTGGCGATCACGGACCGCCGTGAGAAGGAATTCTCGGACAACGGCTTCATTCCGCTGGTCCACTGCAAAGGCACCGACTACGCGGCATTCTTTGCCACGCAGTCTGCCAATAAGGCGAAGAAATATGATACCGATGCTGCCAATGCCAACGCACGGCTTTCCTCACAGCTTCAGTACATCTTCGCCGTCTCGCGGTTCGCTCATTATCTCAAGTCGATGATGCGCGACAAGATCGGTTCGTTCATGTCGCGGCAGGAAGCCGAGCGTTTCCTCAACCGCTGGATCACGAAATACGTGCTCGAGAATGACGTGGCACCGGCCGACCAGAAAGCGAAATATCCGCTTCGCGAGGCACGTGTCGATGTTGCCGAAATACCGGGCAAGCCGGGCTGCTATCGTGCCGTCGCATTCCTGCGGCCGCACTTCCAGCTCGACGAGCTTTCGGTCAGCCTGCGCTTGGTTGCGGACCTTCCGCCGCCGGCGAAGTAAACGTAAATGTGCTCCCACACGTTTTTCTCCTGTTTTTCGGCAAAAGCCGAACGGATGTCCGTCAATCCTCTGTAAGCCGGTAGGACAGCGAGGAACGCGGTACGAAAGCTACAAGCCCTAATAGATGAGGGTCATAAACAAACGATAAGGAGCGAAAGAAAACTCAATGGCAAGCGCAGATTATTACTTGAAGATAGACACGATCGAGGGCGAATCAGAAGCCACCGGTTTTGAAAAGCAGATGCAGATCGAATCATGGTCGTTCGGAGCAACGAACTCAGGTTCATCAGGGATCGGAACCGGTCTTGGTACCGGTAAGGTTTCCCTTCAGGATTTCCACTTTGTGGTTCAGAACGGCAAGGCCTCGGCTCAGCTATTCCTGGCCTGTGCAAAGGGCAACCACATTCCGCAGGCGATCCTTTCCTGCCGGAAGACGGGCGGCGACGGCAATCCGTACACCTACTACAAGGTGACGTTTGAGGATGTTGTCATCTCGAGCTTCCAGACGGGCGGATCGAATGGATCGGGTGCCCTTCCGATGGAGCAGATCTCGTTCAACTTCACGAAGATCACTTTCGAGTACTTCCAGCAGAAGGCGGACGGTTCGGTGGCACTCACCAACACGACCAAGTACGACATCAAGAAGGTCGAAGGCAGCGGAGCCTAACGGTTCCACGAATAACCGGAGGCGGCCGGCAAATGGTTCGGCCGCTTTCCGAATTCCTTTTCAAGTCATCCGTTCCCGCCCATCGCGGCGGGAGCGTATTTTTCTCTTTAGCCAATAATGTCGCGATTCGGTAACGAGATAAGGGTCACGCCGTCGGTTCTTGACCGGCTTATCGACCTCGACCCAAGGGTCAGCGAGGAACCGACGAAGTCGCACACCGCTTCCGTAAATGAGCTAAAGCAATCTGTCAGGCGCGACCTCGAGTGGCTGCTCAACACGCGTTGCCATACGAAAACGCTCGATGACCGGCTTGAGGAAGCCCCGCGTTCGGTCGCTTTCTACGGGCTGCCGGATTTTACGGGCGTCAGCGCCAAGAACCAGAACGAACAGAAGCGGATGGTCCGCGAGATCGAAGAAGCACTCAAGATCTTCGAACCGCGATTCAAGAATCTGAAGGTCACGATGGAACCGGTCAACAACATCGATCGCCAGCTTCGGTTCCGCATCGAAGCCGTGCTTGATATCGAGCCGACGCCGGAACCGGTCGTTTTTGACTCCGTGCTGCAGTCGGGCTCGGGAAATTTTTCTGTGACCGAGGGCTAGCGGCTGCCCGGCGAACGGCGGTCTTTTTTGTATAAATGCGAGACGAACTTCTTGGATACTACGAACGCGAGCTGGTCTTTCTCCGCCGTATGGGTGCGGAGTTTGCCCGCAAGTATCCCAAGATCGCCGCCCGGCTTTTGCTTGATGAAGAAAAGATCGAAGACCCGCACGTCGAGCGGATAATCGAGTCCTTTGCCTTCCTCACCGGCCGCGTCGGGCTCAAGCTTGATGACGAGCTTCCGGAAATTACCGAGTCGTTCATCAATCTTCTTTATCCGCATTATCTAGCACCGATCCCCTCGATGGCGGTAACGCAGTTCTCCTTCGGCTCACCGAACGACAAGATCACGTCTGTTCAGGTGGTCGAGCGCGGCTCGCGGCTCAATTCCCGCCCGGTCGAGGGAACGCCGTGCCAATTCCGTACGGCTTATGACGTCCAGCTGCTGCCGATCGAGCTCGAATCCGCAGCTCTCGAATCGCCCGCACCAAAGAACTCACAGGGCAAGTTCGCGGATTGCTACATTCGCCTCAGCATGGCCTGCTACGGCGGTGCGAATCTTCGCGAAATGAAGGTCACGACCGACGATTCGCCGCTTTCATATTTCCGGTTCTATCTTGACGGCGACCCGCAGCTCGTCTTCCCGCTTTACGAGATCATCATGAACCATGCGGTCTCGGTCGAGTTCCGGCCGAAAGATCCGCCGCTCGGTGCCGGAACGATGAAAACGCTGACCAACATTCAGTTAAAGCTTCCGGATCCGGTCGTCATACCGGCCGCCGATGCGATCCGGCAGGTTGGTTTTGCGGATGATGAGGCACTCCTGCCGGCCTCAAAGCGGTCGTTCAAGGGTTACCGTTTGCTGTCCGAATATTTCGCATTCCCCTACAAGTTTCTCTTTTTCGACATTTTGGGGGTTGACCGGGCGATCGCAGCAAAGTTCGGAAGCCACTTCGACGTTTTGATCCACCTTCGCGATGTGACGCCGCCGATCGCACCGGTCGTTACCGAAACATTTCGGCTCGGCTGCACGCCGGTGATAAATCTTTTCTCAAAACTCTCGGATCCGATCTATATCTCGCAGCAGAAATACGAGTATCAGATCATTCCCGACATTCACCGCCAATCGGCGACCGAGATCTATTCGATCGACGAGGTCTATGCCTCGGACCCGCGATCGGGCGAGACCCGTGAGTTTGCCCCGTTCTATTCGCTTCGCCACGCCTATGGCGATGAGATGGAGCGGTCGTATTGGTACGCGTCGCGGCGGCAGTCGCAGCGTGAGAACGATGAAGGCTCGGAGATGTTCCTCTCGTTCGTCGATGCGAAGTTCGACCCATATGCGCCTAACGTTGAGGTGCTCAATGTAAGGGCGACGTGCACGAACCGCGACCTTCCGGCCCGGCTTCCCTTTGGCGGAAAGGACAGCGACTTTGACGTCGAGGGCACGGCCCTCGTTTCGCGCGTCCGGTGCCTGACGAAACCGACCGAGACGATAAGGCCGCCGCAGCGGCGTGCTCTTCAGTGGCGTCTCATCTCGCATCTGAACCTTAACTATTTGTCGATCACCGCCGACAGGAACGGTACGCCCGAGGCCCTGCAGGAAATTCTGCATCTCTATAATTTTGACGATTCTTCGGTGACCCGAAAACAGATACTCGGCATAACGGGCATCGAGACCCGAAAGGCCGTTCGCCAGGTCGGCGGCAAGATCGGTGCCGGCTTCGTACGCGGGCTTGAAACAACGCTGACCTTTGATGAAGAACAGTTCGTCGGCAGCGGTATGTTCCTTTTCGCATGCGTCCTGGAGCGTTTTCTCGCACTTTATTCGTCGATAAATTCGTTCAACCAGTTGATCGTCCGATCCGAGCAGCGTGAAGCGGAGATCAAGGTCTTTCCGCCGAGGACTGGCGAGCAGGTTTTGCTTTAAGCAGCCGCCCGCCGCGGCGGGCCGATAATTTGTGGCAGATAAGAGCGTAAAAGAGGAACTCTTTAACGAGCCGTACCGCTTTGATTTCTTTCAGGCGATGCGGCTGATCGAGCGCATCTATGCCGACAAGAAACCGGTCGGCGGCGAGGCCCTACCCAAGGAAGAGCCCATCCGCGTCCGGACACGGCCCGCTCTTGATTTTCCGCCAAGCGAGATCCAGGAGATCCGCGAGGTCGAGGACGAAGCGACGGGCGAACGCAGGCTCGAGATGCTCGTCAATTTCATGGGCATGCTCGGCCCCTCGGGAACCTTGCCGGTGCACTACACCGAGCTTGCGATGGAACGCATCCGCCAGCGAGACACGGCGATGTGGGCGTTCCTCGATATCTTTACGCACCGCTCGGTCTCGCTCTTTTACCGGGCGTGGGCAAAGTACCGCTTTCCGGTCGCCTACGAACGCGGAAATGACGAGTTCACTTCATATCTTTACGATCTTGCCGGGCTTGGAACCCGCGGGCTTCGCGGCCGAATGGGGCTTGAGGACGAATCGCTCCTGCCCTATGTCGGCCTCATCTCGCAGAAGCCGCACTCTGCCTCGGCGCTCGAAAATATTCTTAGCGATTACTTCGGAGTTCCGGCAAAGCTTTCGCAGTTCTTCGGGCAGTGGCTCGCCCTGACGGCCCGCGACGTCACATTCCTCGGCCTGCGTAACAGCACGCTCGGCCGCTCGGCGTTGATCGGCGACCGCGTTTGGGACCAGCAGTCGAAGTTCCGCGTCACGCTCGGGCCGATGAAGTTCGACCAGTTTCGGGCAATGCTTCCGGACGGGACCGCCAACAGACCGATCCGCTCGATCGTGCGTTTCCTTGCCGGGCTTGAGACGGATTTCGACGTACAACTCGTCCTCGAAAAGCGGCAGGTCCCGAGCTTGGTCCTAACGACTCGGGCCGTAAGGCGGCCGATGCTTGGCTGGACGACGTGGCTGAAATCAAAGCCCTTTACCGAAGACGACGGGCAGGTGGTCCTGGCGATGGATCAGGATCAGGAAACCTTTTAGTGCCATCATTCATTGTGAGAAAAAGCAGCAGGAGAAACCCCTATGAACGTTAATCTGAAATCACTGGTAGGAAGGCTCAATGACGTCTCGCGCAACGCCCTCGAGGGAGCGGCCGGGCTTTGCCTTTCGCGTACCAACTACGATGTCGAGATCGAGCATATGCTCGTCAAGCTCCTCGAACAGGACAACACTGATATTCACAAGATCTGTTCGCACTTTGAGATCAATGTCGATCGACTCTCAAAGGACATCAATTCTGCTCTCGACCGCCTCAAGAGCGGCAACTCGCGAACGCCGGGCCTCAGCGACCGCATCCCGCAATGGATACAGGACGCATGGCTGCTCGCCTCGGTCGATTTCGGTGCAGCCCGCGTCCGTTCCGGCCATCTCCTGCTGGCACTGCTTTCAAATGACCGGACCGCACGCATCGCACGCGATATTTCGAAGGAATTCGACCACATCTCGGAGGAGAAACTCGCATCCGGATTTGCCGAGATCACCAGCGATTCATCCGAGGCTCGTGATGCGGTCGCTCTCGGCGAGGCACCCGGCGTCTCCGGCGGCGAGGCCGTCGCATCGGGCATTCCCGGCAAGACCAAGGCGCTCGATCAATACACCGAGGACCTGACCGCCAAGGCCCGTGCCGGTAAGATCGATCCCGTTCTCGGCCGCGACTTTGAGATCCGCCAGATCATCGACATCCTTACCCGTCGGCGGCAGAATAACCCGATCCTGACCGGCGAGGCCGGCGTCGGAAAAACGGCCGTCGTCGAAGGTTTCGCACTTCGTATCGCCGAAGGCGACGTGCCGGACCCGCTCAAGAACGTCGCGGTACGCTCGCTCGACCTCGGCCTTCTTCAGGCCGGTGCAGGCGTCAAAGGCGAATTCGAGAATCGGTTGAAGTCGGTCATCGACGAGGTCAAGTCCTCGCCGCAGCCGATCATCATGTTCATCGACGAGGCCCACACGATGATCGGGGCCGGCGGAGCCGCGGGGCAGAACGACGCTGCCAACCTGCTGAAGCCCGCCCTTGCCCGCGGCGAACTTCGTACGATCGCGGCGACGACCTGGGCCGAATATAAGAAATATTTCGAGAAAGACGCGGCACTTGCCCGCCGCTTCCAGGTTGTCAAGGTCGATGAACCGGACGAAATTAAGGCCATCGCGATGATGCGCGGGATCGCCGACAAAATGGAGGCTCACCACAACGTCCGCATCCTTGATGAAGCGATCGTCGAGTGCGTCAAGCTCTCGCACCGCTACATCACCGGCCGCCAACTTCCGGACAAGTCAGTTTCCGTTCTCGATACGGCATGTGCCAAGGTCGCCATTGGCCAGGGCTCGATCCCTGCTCCGATCGACGATGCAAAACGCCGGATCCAGTTCCTTGATTCTGAGATCGATTCGCTCGAACGCGAACAGGTGACCGGAGCCGACCACAACGAACGGCTCGAGAAGCTCAAAACCGAGAAAGCGAGCGTCGAGGAAGAACTCGCCAAATTCAACGAGCAGTTCGAGAAAGAGAAGGCCCTCGTCGAACAGATCAAGAACATCCGCACCAAGCTAGAGATGTCACGGCTCGACGGCAAGCTCTCAGATGCCATTGCCGCAACAAGCACCAATGGCGGCGGAGAAGCGGTCGCTGCTGCCGCAACCGCCGAAGCGGATGGATCGCCCGCGGGCGATGATTCAGGCACCGCGGCGGCAACGGCTCCTGAAGCGGCAGTGCCTGCCGATATCGAAGCGGCAAAGGCCGAACTCAAACGGCTGACCGAAGAGCTTAAGACACTGCAGGGTGAGAATCCTCTTATCCAACCGGTCGTCAATGGCCAGTCCGTCGCCGAGATCATTTCCGGCTGGACTGGCATCCCGATTGGCAAAATGGTCGCCGATGAGATCAATGCTGTCCTAAATCTGCACGAAACCTTGAAAGAACGCGTGCTCGGGCAGGATCATGCTCTCGAAGCGATCGCCCAACGCATTCGCACGTCGCGTGCCGGCCTGACCGACCCGAAACGTCCGATCGGCGTTTTCATGCTCGTCGGCACATCCGGCGTAGGTAAGACGGAAACTGCACTCGCCCTCGCCGAAGCTCTTTACGGCGGCGAGCGAAACCTGATCTCGATCAATATGAGCGAATATCAGGAAGCCCACACCGTTTCGAGCCTCAAGGGTTCGCCTCCGGGATACGTCGGCTACGGCGAAGGTGGTGTACTGACCGAGGCCGTTCGGCGGAAGCCGTATTCGGTAGTCTTGCTCGATGAGGTCGAGAAGGCACACCCGGACGTGATGGAACTCTTCTTCCAGGTGTTCGATAAGGGCGTACTTGAAGATGGCGAAGGCCGTGAGATCGATTTCAAGAACTGCGTCATCATCCTGACCTCGAACGTCGGTACCGATACGATCATGAAGCTCTGTGCCGATCCGGATACCAAACCGCTGCCGGAAGGCATCATCGAGGCCGTCAAGCCCGAGCTTAACAAGGCCTTCAAGCCGGCCCTGCTTGGCCGTATGGTAACGGTTCCCTATTATCCGATCAGCGACGAGATACTGCGGCTCATCATCAAGCTCCAGCTCGGCAAGATCAAAAACCGCATTGCCGATAACCACGGTGCGCAATTTTCCTACGATGATGCCGTCATAGAGACGGTGGCATCGCGGTGTACCGATGTCGATAGCGGAGCCCGCAATGTTTATAACATCCTGACGGGCACGATGCTGCCGGATATGAGCGGCGAGGTCCTTTCGCGAATGGCGGCGGGTGAATCTATCAAGAAGGTTCACGTCGGCGTCGGCGATGACGGAAACTTCGTCTATCAAATAACGTAGGCCGCAAGATCGTGGAGAGCCGGAGGGCGAAAGCCTTCCGGCGATCACGCGGAACGGCCGAGAGGATAGATAGCAAAGATGGGAACGAAACAGGACAATAGGCTTATCAAGATCAATTCGCCGCTCGGCGAGGATATGATCCTTGTCGAGGCGATGAGCGTCTCTGAGGGAATGTCAAAGCTCTATTCGATCGAGCTGGACCTGGTCCATGCAGAAGAGGACATGTCGTACACGCCGACGACCGTTCCGCCCGCAAACATTCTTGGAAAGCCTGTTGCCATCTCGGTCAAGCAATCGGACGGCGTCGAGCGCTTCTTCCATGGCATCGTTAATTACTTCCAGCAGGGCATTCGCCATTCCCGATTTACTTTCTACAAAGCCGTTGTGGTTCCGCAGGTCTGGATGCTAACCCAGCGTCGGCAAACGAAGATCTATCAGCAAAAAAGTGTAAAGGATATCCTTACAGAGATCCTGTCAGGATTCACTAACCGGTTCGAGCTTCAAGGCACGTATGAAAAGCGGAATTATTGCGTTCAATATCAGGAAACGGATTGGGATTTCGCCTCCCGCCTGATGGAAGAGGAAGGTATCTTCTACTTCTTCGAACACACGAACAACGAGCACAAGATCGTCATCGCGGATCAGCCGCAGTCAAACGCGGAGTGTCCCGGTAAGAGCACGATTCCGTATGCACTCAAGGTCGGCAGCGAAGAAGAGCTGATCTCGTCCATCTTCAGCCTGCACATGGACTACCAGCTCCGTCCCGGGAAGGTCACACTTTGGGACCACAACTTCCAACTGCCCGGCAAGAAGCTCGACGTAACAAAGCCTTCGCGGTTCAGCGTCGGCGGAAACGACCAGTTCGAGATTTATGACCATCCCGGCGGCTACGCCAAAAAATTCGATGGCATTGAAAAGGGCGGCGGCGAACAGCCGAGCGAACTGCAAAAGATATTTACCGATAATCAGAAACACGCATCGAACCTGATCGATGCTATCGACGCGGGCTATACGACCCTCGTCGGAAATAGCGACTGCTGCTCGTTAACGCCCGGCTATCGGTTCACGCTTCAGGAACATCCTGATTCAGCGACCAACGGTGTTTACCTGGTAACGGAAACCGAACACCAGGTGCTTCAAGCCCCGTCGTATGTCTCCGATGAAAGCCCGGCCGAAGCGTACCGGAACCGGTTCAAGGCAATTCCGCATGGAGCCGGCAAGCCGCCGTTCCGGCCGCTGCCCGTTACGCCGAAGCCACGTGTTTACGGTTCGCAAACGGCACACGTCGTCGGCCCCGCGGGCGAAGAGATCTTCACCGATAAGTATGGCCGCGTGAAGGTTCAGTTCCACTGGGACCGCGATGGCAAATACGACGCGAACAGCTCTTGCTGGGTTCGCGTTGCTCAGAGCTGGGCCGGAAATAAGTGGGGAATGGTCTTCATCCCGCGCGTCGGAATGGAGGTCGTAGTTCATTTCGTCGAGGGCGACCTAGATCAGCCGATCATTACCGGTTGTGTTTATAACCAGGCAGCGATGCCGCCTTACGTGCTGCCCGATGAGAAAACGAAATCGACCATAAAGACCGATTCCTCGAAAGGCGGCGGCGGCTTTAACGAACTGCGATTTGAGGACAAGAAAGGCAGCGAGCAGATCTTCATCCATGCCGAGAAGAACCAGGACATTCGGGTCAAGAACGACTGCATGGAGTATATCGGCAATGACCGCCACCTGATGGTTAAGAATGACCAATTTGAAAAGATCGATAAGGACATCCATCTTAAGGTCGGCGGTAATGTCAACCAGAAGATCGGCGATACGCTCTCCGTGGACGCCGCTTCAGATATTCACGAAAAGGCTGGAATGAATTTCGCCGCCGAGGCCGGTACGGCCGTACATATCAAGGCGGGAACGACTGCCGTTATCGAGGCAGGGGTGAGCCTGACCCTCAAGGTCGGCGGCAACTTCATCAACATCAATTCCGGTGGTGTTTTCATATCCGGAACGATGGTGATGATCAATAGCGGCGGCGCGGCCGGTTCCGGAGGCGGATGCAGACCCGAAGCTCCGAGAGATCCGAAGGAAGCCGATAAGGCGGACCCGGGAGCAAAGATCCCGTCACCGCCGCCGCCACCTCCGGCTCCGGTCAAGAGCTTCAGCCCGCAGGCGATAGCTCTTCAGCGAGCGGCACAGGACGGAACGCCCTTCTGCGCTATATGTGCACAGGCAAATAGTTAGACGATAAGCGAGAATGAACAAAGAACAGCTCGAAAAACTGCTCTTTAGCGAAAGGATCAATGTCTTTGCCGTGCTTGACGGGGCCTCGATTCCGGGGCTCCGCGACAAGTTCTTTGAGATGCGGCCGCCGCACCATTGCCTTATCCGCGGCGAGCTTGAGCCCGATATGCAGGAGGTCTCGCCATATGTTGTCGGCTTGATACCGGGAACGCCGTTCGTCGATTGGCTGCTTGCGGAATACTTCGGCAAGCATTGGGGCATCTTTGTCCAAAGCCGCCGCTCGCTCAAGGAAATGCGGTTCCAATTCAGGCGGCTCTTGACCGTCATGAACGAAGCCGGCGACCCGATGATCTTTCGTTTTTACGACCCGCGGGTGCTGAACCGCTTTTTGCCCACCTGCACGCCCGACGAGCTGAACACCTTCTTCGGGAGCGTTGACTCCTATTTCTCCGAGGATACTGAGAAGGGCAATATGATCCGTTTCCGAAACAAAGATGGCGAACTCGATACCTTTGAGAACGACGAGTAGTTTCATGGCCGATCGTTATACCAGGACGCAGGAACGGAAGACCGAAAGTTTTTGACCGAACATGATCATACGCGACGCACAGATCAAGATACTCGAACGGGCCACGATAGATTCCTTTGTGGCCGAGCTTTGCGAGCATTGCCGTGAGTACGCCCCGGACCTGCTCGATTCGCTAAACGACGAGCAACTCGAAGCGGCCGTCCGCGACGGCATTTCCGCGGCCGAAAAGCATGGCTTTGACAAACGCGGGCCCGTCAGGTTCTACGTGGACATGATGATCGCCTTCGGTTCCGGGTTCGATACCGATCCGCAATATCCGTGGGTGGCGGAGATCCTCGCAAATCCAGACGGCATGACGCAAATGGAACTTTCCGAAGCCCTGCACAACAAGGCGACCGAGGTCTTTGCGATCGTCTTCGGCCCGGATAGTGCCCACAGCAACGAAGCACTCGAAAAGATGCTCGGCAAGGTAAAGGAAGGCATCAGCTTCAAACGCGAAGGCTTCCGGCAGGAAATGCTCGCGCTTTTCAAAGAGATCCACCCGATGAAGTATGACCTCGTCGGCGAAGAAGCCCTGAAAACTTTGATAAATTCCGCTATTGCTCGCGGCGATGAGCGATACGGCTTCAAAGCCCCGCGGTCGATGGCTCTTATGACAATGATGATGTTTGCCCTTGGACATAAATTCGACCAAGACCCGTTCCACGCCTGGGTCGCCCATTCGCTAAAGGACGATACCGGCGAAAGCCCGGACAAGACCGCCGAGAAACTGGAGAAGCGTGTCCTTATTTGGTTCGATGCTGTTCTAAAGAAAGCAAAGGAGGCGAAATAGATGGGATCAAAGAAAGCACCACCCGCACCATCATCCGGCGCAGGAGCCTCCGACCCGGTTAGCGAACCGAAAAAAGAGTGCCCGCAGAAAAAATGTAAGCCCGAGGATTTCGAGAAATCCTTGAGTGCCAATTCCTACGCAAAGTACTTCCGTAAGTACAAAGCCGATGGGACCGAATACAGCGCCGCCCAGCTTCCGGCTCTCGCACTCCGCGGCAAGCTAAAGGTACCGCTGAAATCCGGCGGTAAGATCACCGTCGAGTTGAAGCTTAAGGCCGAGAAGGGTACGAACGTGACCGACGCCGATGTCGAGGCAGCGAAGACCAAATTGCAAAACGGCATCTCGACCCACTGGAACGGCAAGTTCACCATCAACGTCATCGATCCCGCTCCCGAGTGCCCGGCCCGCTCGTTTTCGCTCGAATACATCGCGACGTGGGTCGATTCCGGTGCGGACTATACCGTCAAAATACACGAGACGTATCCACGCGAGGGCGTGACCGGAACGCGGATGGACGTTTCGAAGACGACCTCCGATTGGGTCTATGCCCACGAGTACGGCCACTGCATCGGGCTGCCGGATGAGTATTCTTACGTTAGCGGCTCGACCGAAACCGTAAAGTACATCAAGCCCGACGGGAGCCTCGACGAAGCCATCTCTGCTCCCTACAACGGCAAGTCGAAAACTGCTCCGGACGCCACCATTATGGCCGCTTATGACAATACGGTCACTAAAACACGGCACGCCTGGAACGTTGCCATCGAGGTTCAGGAGCTGTTACGCTCCAAGCTTGGACGCCAAATAACATGCGGAGTAGCCTAGCCGTCTGCATACTGATATTTGCATCATTCGCCGCACAGATGTCTTACTGTGCCCCGAAGAAGGAAAAACCAATGAGCGACCATTCAATTGCGATCGAAGTAAAATGCAAGAACAACCCCGGCTGCCTGTTTGACGGCGAAGATATCTTTATCGAGATCTTCATCATCAACAAGGGCAGCTCCGATGTCGGCTACCCGCTTGAGTTTGCCAAGGAGAAAGGCCCGAGCGTCCGTTTGATCGATACAGAAACGAAGAATGAAAGCTCGCTTTCGACCCACCTGGCCGATTGGGACCTGAAGGAAGAATTCACGACTATTAAGCCCGGTGCGTCAGTTTCATTCGAGTGGGTCATCACGGACGAGGAGCTAAAACAGTTCGGCCACAAATACGTTGACCTTACGGTCGAGGTCGGCCTCGCCGATTCAATCCGCTACAAGGGAGAGATCGTTGAATTCTCGGGCACGGGCACGACCCGAATCGTCAGCAAGGATAAACCGAAAGAGCCAACTCCGCAGTTCTAGGCAGCCAACGAAATTAGAGAGCCCTACGCTCGATGACTCAGGCGTTGGGCTTTTTTGCGTTGTCGGGATGCTCCGACAGGTCGTTACTTCACAACAAATGACCCGACGAATTTGTTGAAGAGCTTGGGCATTTTGAGATCATCGCCAACCCAGTATTTGTTCTTCGTCTCTTCGTTCTTCTTTTGCGCAAAATAACCGTAAAGCACATTTGAAGCCGGCGTTTTCCTTTCAAAGAAGAGTATCTGGACCGAAGCCTTTCCACCCTTGAAAAAGTAATAGCGTCCTCGGTCGCTGACGTCGTCTTTATGCGATGCGATCGGCTTTATCTCAAAGGCTAACGGGTCCTTATCCTTCGAATCACTCACCACCATTGGAGCAATGAATTTCGCAGCCCGCTCACGTAGTTCGTCAAGCGATTCGCCATCGTTCGGGTAGGCTATGAAAAGACCCGATGGACTATTCTTCTCAAGGTACATATACCCCTTGAAGCCGTTCTTGTTCCAGTCAAGCGGAAACACGCCATCCGGGATCTTGTAAACCATTTGTCCATCGGCCGAGAGGGCGGATCCGAAAACAAGCGCAAAGGCAATAACGATTTTCCGCATCGATACAATTCTCATCGCTCTTTCTCCTATGGTCGCGTCATCGCCTCGGGGACGACGAGTTCGTCAAATTTCTCTGCTGTAAGCAGCTCTAGTTCGATTGCCGCTTCTTTAAGCGACGAACCTTTCTTATGTGCATGCTTAGCGATCTTGGCCGCGTTGTCATAGCCGATGTGCTGGTTCAGCGCCGTTACAAGCATCAGCGAATCGTTGAGATAGCGGTCGATCTGCTCGCGGTTCAGCTCAATGCCCGCAATGCAATAATCGACGAAGCCATGGCAAGCATCGTGTATCAGCCGAACGGAATGCAAGAAATTGTGGATCATCACCGGCTTGAAGACGTTGAGCTCAAAGTTGCCCTGCGAACCGGCAAAGCCGATCGCCGCGTCGTTGCCCATCACCTGCACGGCGACCATCGTCATCGCCTCGCTCTGCGTCGGGTTCACCTTGCCCGGCATTATCGATGAGCCCGGCTCATTCTCCGGCAAAGTGATCTCGCCGATGCCGCATCGAGGCCCGGATGCCAGCCAGCGGATATCGTTCGCGATCTTCATCAGCGAACCCGCCAGTGTTTTCAATGCACCCGAGGCGAACACGACCTCGTCGTGGGCCGAGAGAGCGGCGAATTTATCGGGATGCGATTTGAACGGCAGGCCCGTCAACTCGGCGATCTTGGCCGCCGCCCGCTCGGCAAACTCCGGATGGGCATTCAGGCCGGTGCCGACCGCCGTGCCGCCGATGGCAAGATCCATCAGGCCCGGCAATACCATCTCGAGCCGTTCAATATCACGGTCGATCAGATTCGCCCAGCCATTGAACTCCTGCGAGACCGTCACCGGCGTTGCATCCTGCAGATGCGTCCGGCCGATCTTGACGACGCCTTCAAACTCCCTTGCTTTGGCCTTGATCGCGTCCGAGACCTTTCGAACCTCGGGAATCAACGCCGTTAGGCGTTCTGTCGCGGCAATATACATCGCGGTCGGGAACGTGTCGTTCGAGGACTGCGACTTGTTCACATCGTCGTTCGGATGGATCGGCGTCTTAGAGCCCATCTCGCCGCCGGCCATTTCGATAGCACGATTTGATATCACCTCGTTAGCGTTCATGTTGGTCTGCGTCCCCGAACCGGTCTGCCAAACCCGCAGCGGAAAGTGAGCGTCGAGCTTGCCCTCTATCACTTCGTCCGCCGCCCGAACGATCAGGTCGCGCTTCTCCGCCGGCAGTTTGCCGAGGTCGCAATTAACGATCGCCGCCGCCTTTTTGAGGATGCCAAGAGCCCGTATGACCTCCCGCGGCATCACATCAAACCCGATGTTGAAATGCTTCAGCGAACGCTCCGTCTGCGCCCCCCAGTAAACATCCGCCGCAACCGCGATCTCGCCCATCGAATCCGTTTCAATACGCGTTTTCATTACCTTTTCTGCTGCTTCGCTCATATTATTCGCTGTCGAAACCCTTGATTTTACTTCAACCGGGCTCTAAAATCACCTTGGCCTCGCACTGCTTTCACACTCAGAATTGCCAAAGAGCAATCTTATGGAAACGCTGAAGCTTCTCTTCCTTATCTACGTAAAGCCCGCATTCGCTTTCAGCGAGATAATGGATCGCGGGAGTTGGCCGGTCGCGGCGGGCATCACGCTCGTCGTCGGCATTCTCTTTTTCTTTACGGTCAATGCAAAGCTCAACACGGCGTATCAGCTTCCGGTGCTGAGCGATTTTTACAGCGAGGTCTTCTATTCCGAGATCGATCCCGAACAGGCAGAACGACTCCAGGCTAATGCGATGCGGCAATATCAGGAGGCTGTTCGCAATCAGCAGGCTATCCCAATCGTCGGAGACAGATTTTTCACCTTCTTTTCGTTCGATCCATCATCCTTTTATCGGCCTTTGATCGCAATTTCACTTTTCTATGTTCCGTTGTTGATCTTGTGCGTTTCAATTTTCGGCGGCGTTGCAAGCTTCGGCCTGCTGCTTCGCCGCGACTATGCGGTCATCGCCACATGTGCATTGCTGGCCTGGTCGGCCGCACATCTCCCGTTTGCCATCGCCGGCGTGGCTCTCTTCGGAAGCTCGATCGATCCGTCATTCTGGTTGTCGCTCTGGATCGCAAGCGGTGCTGTTTTCGGTATTCTGATGTTCTTTGCTATCAGAACCGTGTTCGGAACTTCGAATCTGGTCGCACTGGTTACGGTCGCTCTCTCGTGGATCGGCTTCCCGATCGCGATGTATGTCATTCAGTTCATTGGGCCGTGGCTGCTTTCACCGTTCCTTCTCCTTCTCGTGATCTTTTATTTTGGTGGATTTCTCGGCGGTCAGGTGCAAGGGTTCGGCAGTGCGTACCGCCAGCGGCAGAACCTGAAACGCTTCCTGCAGAACGCAACCATCAATCCTCGCGACGCCGATGCACACGTCCAACTCGGCATCATCTACCTAGACCGGCGACAGGAATCGCGGGCCGTTGAGCACTTTACAAAGGCTGTCGAGATCGATCGTGAGGAGATCGATGCCAACTACGAACTCGGCCGGATCGCCCGCCGGAGTAAAGATCTTCAGAAAGCGCTCGACCACTTTGCGATCGTTGTTTCGCAGGATGATCGGTTTCGTCTCAGCGAGATCTGGAGAGAGATCGGTGCAACGTACCTTGACGCCGGTATGCTCAATGAGGCGTACGAGCCACTCGAAAAATTTGTCGAACGCCGTCCGGTCGAACCCGAAGGCTTGTACTATTTCGGAAGACTATTGAGGGCAAAAGGTGACGAGGACCGTGCCCGTGAGATGTTCGAATCTGCCATTGAGAACGCCCGCACGTCACCATATTTCCGCAGCCGCCAGCTTGGGCAATGGGCAAAACTCGCTGCAAAAGAACTCAAGGTTTCGTAGATCGGTTTTTCGTCAGTCGCGGTCACTCCGCCAGCAGCTTTGCCGCGTCCGACCTCAGTGTGGATTCGAGCACAAAGCCTGTGTATCGCTTTGCGAGCCGGCCCTGTTTGTCATAGAGGAACGTGGTCGGAAGTGCGAGGTCGCCCTGCGGAAGATTCGGATCCGCACCCGGAAGCAGGATCGGATAATCGACGCCATAGCTCTCGATGAAGGGCCCGACGAGAGACAGGTCTTCGTCCACCGTCACACCGACCACCTCAACACCTTTATCCCGATGTTCTTTCGCAAAGCTGACGAGCCCCGGAGTCTCAAGCCGGCACGGCCCGCACCACGTTGCCCAATAATTCACGACCAAAACCTTGCCGCGTTTTTCGCTGAAGTCCCATTCAGCCCCGCCGTCGAACGCCTTTAGCCGGAAAGCCCCTCCCGCCTTCCGCTCCGCCGCATCGGTCACGCCAAATTGAAACCATGATTCCGGAGCGAAAAAGAAAAGAAAAAGGCCGACCGCCAAAAGGTAACCGCTCCATTCCAGCACTTTTCTCTTGAACCCTGACCTTGCCGCGGCCGGCCCATTGGCCTCTGGTGTTTGCTCCATAACAAGTTTTGACGCCGTCCACCCTTATTTGATTGCCCCTTATCCCGAAAGATGCTTTGCTTCTATGCGGGCTTGGGCCCAGGTGATCGGCAGATCGCAGATCTCGCCGCTTTCCGATGCCGAAACAACAAGTTCCAACGCTTCTTTGATAATTCTAAGTTGAAGTTCACGGTGACCCGGTACACCGAACTGATGTCCCATCATGAATGGCACGAAAACGGCCCGAGGCGGCTTCGCTTTTTCCGTCACGTCCCTCGCGACCGTGACCGAAACTGTTGGGATTCCTTTCTTTTCCAGGGCGCGCTGAACTAGCGCGATCGATTGATGACATATCGGTCAGGCAGGGGCCAGAAGAACCACGTCCGGCTCCTCGGCCTTGACCGCCTCGGCGATATCTTCGGCCAAAGTTCGTTCAAGCCGTTCGGGGTCCATATTGTAACCAATGAAGGAATAGAAGTTCTCCGTTAGCTCTTTAATATGGCCTTCGGCAACGAGCTCACGCAATCGCTCGATAGGAAAAACGACATTTATATCTTTCTCGGCACCTGCGGTCGGGTACTTTAATTGGTGAATCTCGAGATCCGACGTTTCTGCGCTAGTTGGAACACGCCTGAACGAATAATCGCCGATCGGATGTACGGTATCGAACGGCAGCGTGCCCTTTAGCTGAACCCCGGCCGTGCTGACAAATGCGACACGGCATTCCGACAAGGGCTTGTCGAGATGGGCAAGCGGAACAAGATCGTATTTGGTGATCATTGAACCGGGATATCGTTCATTGACCGTCTTCCAAAGTCCCGGCCGCAGCTGTTGTCTGATCTCAGAGCCTACCGTCATGTATCCATTCCCCCGAACGCTCGATAAAATAAAAATGCAATCGAAAATAAAGGTGGGCAAGGGTTGCCGGATCGTTCTTCTCGATCGTCGAAAGTATGGCCTCCCGATCTGTTTCCGCATGGTCGATCAACAGTTTGAGCGCCTCGCACCACGCCTTGTCTATCTCTTTACGGCCCGCTTCTTCGTTCCCATCTCCAAAATGGAGACGCACGTACCGGATCAACCGCTCTCTATCATTGGCGGCAACTGCCTCCTTTAGATATTCAACTGACATAGACTAATATGCCGCCGCCGCTCCGATTTATTTCCGCTCATACAAGACCACGAACCGGTCGGTCGGTTCGTCATCTGTTTCGTCCGGCATCAACTCAAAGTGCTTCTCCACCAGACCGTGCGTCTCAAAACGGCTAAGTTCCCTTCGCGACATCGGCCACGGAAGTTCGTCCGGCTCTTCGTCATCTTCCCTTCCGCGGGTGACGACGACGAGTTCCCCGCCCGGTGCGACGAACGACGCGACCGCATCAATTGTCGCCTCGCGCATCTCAAGCGGCAGCGGCTGTATCGTATAGACCTCAAGCACAAAGTCGAACCCTCCGCGGATGTAAGAACCGGGAGCGGTAGCGACCGGGTTCTTCCACTCGGCCGCGGCCTCAAACAAGTCCGCAACCTCGAACTTGATGTCCCGATCCGCATGCAGCCGCCGGGCCCATTCGATCGCCGTCGGCGAGATGTCGAAAGCGGTCACCTTAAATCCGAGGTCGTCCAGATAGCGTGCGTCATCGCCAAGCCCGCAGCCAACGACCAGGGCACTGCGGCCGTTTCCGCGAAGGCCGTTCTTTTCCGCAAACGCCCGAAAATAGCGGTTCGGTTCGAGGTCTGCCCAGGGTATCTTTTCATTCTCGCCGGCCGCTTCTTTATACAGAGCGTCAAACCAGCCAAGTACGTCGCCGCGGGCTGCAAACTCGGCCTGTATCTCGCGGGTACGCGCTCGCCGGTCAAATTCTTGTTCCGGTTCGCTCATTGGAAAGGTGTCTCCATTTCCCACGGAGCGTCCGCATCCCGCCATGCCTTCCATCCGCCGGCCATCGAAAAAACGTTTGTGTAGCCCATTGTCTGCAGCATATCGGCCGCAAGTGCCGAGCGGTATCCGCCGCCGCAGTAGAGGATGATCTCCTTCTCCTTGTTCGGAATCTGCCCGACGATGTCGCGTTCGATGACGCCGCGACCGAGGTGGATCGCATCCGTCGCGTGGCCCACATGCCACTCATTGTCCTCGCGGACGTCGATCAGCACCGCACCCACTTCGACCCGCTCAAGCGTCTCGGCAACAGTAACTTCGCGGACCCGCGACTTTGCATCGTTAACTATCGCCAGAAACTCGTTTGAATGTTCCATTTTTCCTCCGCAGCATCGACCGGCTCGGTCCCTTTTGCAATACGCCCTTACATATTACATCGAATAAGCGCTCAGTTGAATATTTCACACCGTAATATAAAAAAGGTTTAGAGGCGGTCGATCGCCGCCCCTAAACCTGTTAAGTGTAATTCGGTACCTTCGCCTAGAATACAAAGCGAATGCCGAGCTGTAGCTGTCGCGGGCCGCCGAAGCGTGCCGTTGAGGGTGCAAACAGCGGAACGCCTGCGTTCGGTTCAGACGGCGAACCATCCGGAAGCGGCGTTCCAAAGAAGCTATAGGCATCATTGCCAAAGTTCTTGTTGGATGCCTTGGTCACGTTGAAAAGCTCTGCTGAGAGATCGATCCGCCGCGTCTCGCCCAGCCGAAATGCCTTCAGCAAACGAAGATCGAGGTTAAAGAAGCCAGGCTGGCGGAAAGAATTCCGCCCAACAACACGGCCATTCACTATCGCCCGATCATTATCGTCATTGCCATCGTTTTGCGTGTCAAAGCCGATGACCGCCGTGTACGGAAAGCCCGAACGAGCAAGCAGCACACCCGAAAGCGAGAAGCCTGCACCCAGATCGACAAGTCCGCTGAAGTTCATATTATGACGAACGTCCTGCTTTGAAGGGCCCCGCTCGATCGAGAGATCGAATGGATTGAGAGCCGGTTCCTGCGAGAAGTTGCGTTCGTTCGAGTCGTCGTCCGTGTTCTTGGCAAGCGTATAGTTCGCCAGGAATTGGAAGCGGTCTGCGAATCGCCGCGTGACCGTAACGGTCATTCCGTCATAGTTCGAGCGAGCCGTCGATTCGTTGATCGAAAGCCAACTGATCGCGGGTATCGGGCGTGCCGCCGGGAAGATCGGCATACCGGTCGCGTCGATCGTCGGCGGGAAAAGATTGCGGTTAAGCCGCCTCTGCAAATTCCACGTCGCATTGCGGATGTAGCCGACCGAAAGGACGATGTCGTCCGTCAGCCTCTGCTCAAAGGTCGCCGAAGCCTGGAAAGATCGAGGGTTGCGGAAGTCCTCATCGAACCCGAAAATCCGCGGAGCTACGATGAAGGAGTTGAACGCCGCCGGGATTGAGGTGAGCGAATTCGGGAAAGTGAAGATCGCATCCGGTCCGCGAAGGCGACAGCCAGCACGGTTCGGATCCGCCGAATTCCGGCAGGCTCCCGGCTCGGCGATCTCGACCTCACTGGTCGTGAAGCCATTGTTGGTGAAAACACGTTGGAAAAGATTCGCCGGAGTGCGAGCCGTAAAGATACCGGCAGAGGCCCTGAAAACAGATCGCCCATCACCAACTATGTCATACGCCATACCAAGCCGCGGCTGGAACTGTGCGAGGTCGTTCGGAATCTTTCCGGTTTCCGGAATTCCCGGGTATTGCGTGTCAGGCTGCGGGTTGATCTGAGCCTCCCATCGGAACCCTGCATCGACCGTCAAGCGGTCAGTAACTTTGATCCTATCTTGAATGAACAGCGCATATTCCTGCTGCGTACCGCGGAAAAGCGAAAGATCTTGGTCTGAGGTCGCCAGCGTCTGGCGGAACCGACGCGGGCGTCCGGCAATGTATTGCTCAAGCCCGGTGGTCGGAACTCCGCCCAACGTGCGATTCTCGAAATCCCAGCGGCCCTGGATTCGCGTTTCGCGCCGCTGGCGGACGCGGTTGATGTTCGAATCGAACCCGAACCGAAGCTGATGCCTTCCGGCCGTCACGCTCACGTTGTTGGCAAGCTGAAAACGCGTCGAATCGAACTGACGCGGGCGGCCGTCGTTGCCGCCGATGTCGCCAAAGCCGGCGATGCTGATCCTCGGCATGTTCGAGTTCGGCTCTTCAAGGCGATTGTCGGTCGCGATCTGTCCTTTCACCTCGTTGATGATGTTCGGCGAAAAGACGGTAACGAGCGAACCCTTCAGGCCGTTGCTCGAACCGATGCGGGTATAGTTGCCGCTCTCGGCGGTCGTTTGCCGAGGCGAGTCAAAGTCAAAATTCTCGCCGCGCATCCGCGTGTAAGTGTACTGTAGATTAAGCGTATTCTTGTCGTTGAGGATGAAATCCGTCCGTCCGAAGAGTGCGGTCGGGTTATTGGTTCCGCGCTTCTCGCCTTCGAGCTCGGCAAGTTCTGCCGGGATCGGAACCCCGGGAACATCCTGAAACTCAACTACAAATGGCACCCTCAGAAGATTCTGCTCGATGCTAAAGAAAAAGAACGCACGGTCGCGGACGATCGGCCCGCCGACCGAACCGCCAAACTGGTTCTGCGCGTTGTCGAGCCTACGACCGAAAGCGTTATCCGAGGTCAGATATTTGTTCCGGTTGAAGTAGAAGGCCTCGCCGCGGATCTCGTTTGTGCCCGACTTTGTAACGACATTAACGAAACCTGCGTTCGTACGTCCGACCTCGGCACTCGCTCCGGAGCGAACTACCTGAAACTCGCGGACCGCCGATTGCGGGAAGAAAAAGACGGACTCATTTCCACCGCGCTGATTGCCCTGAAGCGGATCGTTGTAATCGGCACCATCAACCGCAATGTTCGAATTGATCGAACGCTGCCCGGCGATCACAAGACCGCTGCGGTCCGCTTCCTGAACGACCGCCGGCGTCAGCGTAACGAACTCGGTGAAGTTGCGCCCGCGAACCGGCAGATCGGAAACGAGCCTCTCGCCGATCGATGCTCCTGTCGTCGAGGTCTCGGAGTCGATAATGTCCGTGCTGGAGGTCACCTCGACCTCGGCCGTCACTTCAGAGGGACGCAGCGAGATCGCGACCGGGGTCGCTTCGCCGACGCGGAGCTGGACATTCTGTTGGCGGCCTTCGGCAAAGCCGCTGGCAGCCACGGTGATCTCGTAGCGTCCAACCGGAAGTACGCGGGCCGAGAACCGGCCGCTCGCATCGCTGGTCGTGTTTCGCTCAAGTCCCGTCTCGGTGTTACGGAGTTTGACGGATGCTCCGGCAACGGCTGCACCATTAGCGTCGGTTACGGTTCCCTCGACCGCGGCACTGCCGGACTCGGCCTGTGCATGGCCGCTGATAGACGAAAAGGCCACAAAAATGGCCAGCATGGCGATGTGAAAACACTTGGCGTTCAGGCCAGTCAACGGCCGCGAAAAGAACGTCAGCTTCGATATCATTTATTTTTCTCCTGCTTCGATTATTGAATGCGATAACTATTCGATTCCCGGCCGCCGAGAATGTTCGGGCCGTCGGGCTGTTGGTCAAATTTGAGCTGTTTTGGTGAAGCAAAAAGGAGGATACGTAACACTTGTTACAGCGATATGAAGTTCACGTTAATTCGATGTTAATACTCAATTTTCCGCGTTCCCGCCTTTCGGCCCCAGATCGTCCGCAGTTTGGGCAATGCCCGGTGAACCGATATAATGAGGGTTTTGCAGTAAACCTTTATCAGAACGAGGAATAAAGCATTGGCAGAACAATTTG
>CAZGLZ010000023.1:0-13859 GCA_964526245.1 uncultured Chloracidobacterium sp.
ATGCTCAGCCGTGGATTGAGGCTTGCGTAAGGGTCCTGGAAGATGATCTGCATCTCCCGCCGGAGAGCCTGCATCTCGCGGTGCGGTAGCCCGATGATATTCTGCCCCTCAAACAAAACCTCACCCGCCGTCGGCTCATGAAGCCGCAGAAGGCACCGCCCGACCGTCGATTTTCCGCAGCCCGATTCGCCGACCAGCCCGAGCGTCTCGCCCGCAAATATGTCAAACGATACGCCATCGACCGCGCGGACAACATCATCGCTGTTCTCAACGGGAAAGTGTTTGACGAGGCCACGGACACCCAGAAGTTCCTGTTTCTCTTTCAACGTTGCGGAGGATTCCATAAAAACTCACGGAGAGCGATCATCTCCTACGCCTGGGCCTCCATCGCAGTCCGCACTCGCGCGGCAGGATCAAATAGCAGGCAACGAACCTGCGAGTCATCCCCGGCTTGGAAAAGAGGTATCTCACCCTTGCTGCATTCCGGCATTCGAAACTCGCACCGCGGTTCGAAGTGGCAGCCCGGCGGCAGCTCGGTCGGTGTCGGGACGACGCCCTCAATGGTTTGCAGGCGGGCGACCTTTTCTATCGAATGTGCAGCAAGCTTCGGCACCGAGCGCAGAAGGCCTCTCGTATAGGGATGCTTCGGCTCGTCAAAAAGCTCGTCAACGCCGCTTTCCTCGACGATCTTTCCGGTGTACATCACGCAAACGCGGTCGGCCACGTCCGCGACAACACCGAGGTCATGCGTGATCAGAAGCACGGCCAGTTTTCGAGTTTTTCTAAGCTCATTCAAAAGCTCAAGGATCTGCGCCTGAATGGTGACGTCCAGAGCGGTCGTCGGCTCGTCGGCTATAAGAAGCTCCGGGTCGCACGCAAGCGCCATCGCGATCATCACCCTCTGCCGCATTCCGCCAGAAAGCTGATGCGGATAGTCGTCCGCCCGCCGCTCGGGCGAAGGGATCGCGACCTCCTTCATCGCCTCGATCGCCGCCCGCTTCGCAGCTTTTTTATCCAGCTTGCGATGCAGGCGAAGAGCCTCGGCGATCTGCTCGCCGACCGTATAGACCGGATTGAGCGACGTCATCGGGTCCTGAAAGATCATCGCGATGTCATTTCCGCGGATCTCCCGCAGCCTCGCCTCGCTCGCCGTCGTAAGCTCTTCGCCCTTGAACCGGATCGAGCCTCCGGCGATCTCCCCCGGCGGATAGATCAGCCTCATTATCGAAAGCGCCGTGATCGACTTACCGCATCCAGATTCCCCGACGAGGGCAAGCAGTTCGCCCTCGCCAACAGAAAAGCTGACGTCGTTCACCGCCCTCACCAAACCCGCCCGGGTCGGAAAGTGCGTTTGCAGGTGATCTACTTCAAGCAATCGCGGCATCAGTTCTTATTCCGGTTCGGGTCGGCCGGGCGCGTCGGGAGCTTAACCGGCGAGGTCAGTTTCTTCATCACCTCCTGCACGCCGCGTTCGAGCTGCGGATCGCGTCCGGCGATCACCGATCGCGGATCATTATCGACCTCGATATCCGGATCGACCCCGTAGCCTTCGATGATGTACTCACCCTTCGTGTTCGCCAAAGCAAACTCAGGCACGTTCACAACGCCGCCGTCGATCAGGTTACCGCGATTCGTAATGCCGACAACGCCGCCCCAGCTTCGCTTGCCGATCAGCGGCCCGAGCCCCGCCTCGCGGAACATATATGGGAAGATATCGCCGTCCGAGGCCGAGTTTTCGTTGAGCAGTGCGACCATCGGCCCGCGAAATACTGCGTCCGGCCAGGTCGAGCCGTCGTCGTCGCCACGGCGGAAATTAACACCGAGCATCCGCCGACGCAGCCGTTCGATCAGCATACGCGATACGTTGCCGCCGCCATTGGCACGGACGTCAACGACCAACCCTTCCTTATCGAGCTGCGGATAGTACCATTTGATGAACTCGCGAATGCCCGCCGCTCCCATGTCGGGAATGTGGATATATCCAACTCGGCCGCCGGTCATTTCGCTGACTCGTTTCCGGTTGGCTTCGATCCAGTTCAGATAAATGAGGTCCGATTCGTTCGTGATCGGCCGGAAAGTAACCTGACGGGCACCTTGCGTCGACGGTGTCGAGTTGAGCGTTAGCGTAACGGCCCCGTTCGCCCTGCCGCGGAAGTAGGCATAAACGTCGCGGTCGGTCTTCACCTCAACACCATTGACCGCAAGAACGTAGTCCCCAACTCGGGCGTCAACTCCGACCTCGGTCAAAGGCGAGCGGTAGATGTCCTCTTCGTTATGTCCGCCGAAGATCTTCGCGATCTTGTATCGGCCCGACGCCTTGTCCGCTTCGAACCGTGCCCCGGCAAGAGCGACCGCGATCCGCGGCGGAAGGCTCATATCGCCGCCGTCGATGTAGGCGTGCTGGACTGTCAGCTCCGAACTCATCTCGGCGATTATGTAGTTGAGATCCGCCCGATGGGCGACGTGCGGCAGCCATTTTCGGTAATCCTCGCGAATTCGCTCCCAGTCAAAGCCGTGCATGTTCTCAACGTAGAACCAATCGCGATACCTCCGCCACGCCTCATTGAATATCTGGTTCCACTCCGCGACCGGATCGACCTCCGTTACCAAGCCGGCAGTCGAAACGCTCTTTCGGCTCCGCTCGCCCTGCGGATTGGCATCGAGGAGGTTATAGCTCCCGCCGGTCGAGGTACTCATCAGCTTCATTCCGTCGGCTGAAAGAGCGTAACCAAATCCGGGCGAAAGCAAGGTCGTCTCGCGTCGGTCCTTCATTGAAAAAATGCGAAGCGATGGCTGCGACTCGGCCTGCCTGCCGTAATAGAACGGCGGCGTGACCACGTAGATCAGATGCCCGCGGTTTGCCGAGAGCCCGTTGTAGTTATCGGCCGGCAGCGGCACCTTCACCGCACGGCCCTCAATGCCTTCAAAGTCGATCGTTTCCGGCTTCGCGGCGGGCGTGGGCGCACCCTGCGGAGCGGGACGTTCGGCGACGATCGTCACCTCGTCATCCTGAAACGGGAACGGATGCTTAACGTCTTTCCGCAAGGCGAGCGAATAAATGTGTGCCATCCTGTTCGTCGCAAAATTGAACTCAGACTGTGAGATCTGCGGGGCAAACTCACGCTGTGAGATAAAGTAGAGATAATCGCCGCTCGGATCCCACGCCGCATTTCCCGCACCGAACATTTCCGGGGTCACCCGATACGACTTGTTCTCCGCTGCACTCCAGATGAACACAGAAGAAAGCCCGTTTTCGGTCTGCCGGGTGTAGGCAACGTAGTTCCCCTTCGGCGACCATGAGTAGTTGAAGATAAGGCCGTTCGCTGCGTTCGCGATCTGTTGGGCCTGCTTCGTCGCAACATCAACAACGAAGAGCCGTGCGTCCTTATCGCTGAATACGAGCTTTTTGCTGTCCTCCGACCAGTAAGGAGCATATTTCTGGGCCTTTGAACCCGTCGTGATCTGCGTGGCCGGGCCGGAACCGTCGTGCGGTACGACCCACACCTCTTCTTCGCCTGTCTGATCGGAAATGTAAGCGATCGTTCTGCCGTCGGGCGACCACGCCGGAAGCTTGTCATGTGCTCCGGAACTATTGGTCAGGTTTCGGACGGCTCCCCGTTCGATCGGTGCTGTGAAGATTTCACCCCGAGCCGCAAAAACAGCTCGCTCGCCCTTTGGCGAAAGCCCGTACGAACTGACCAGATTCGCGACCGAGACCTGCCGCTTGCGACGATTCACTCCGTCATTCGGCACGCTGATCGAAAGCTTGTTTGCCCGCTTCGCGGCGACATCGAATACCTCGAGTTCACCGTCGCGTTCCCAGACGATCTTGCCTTGATTATCCGAACTCGGCCAGCGGATATCCCAGTCGCGGTTGCGGGTGACCTGCGTTGTCCTGCCGTTCGCATTTTCGTATGAATAGAGATTGAACTTGCCGTCCTTGTCCGAGATGTAATAGATCGAATTCCCGATCCACATTGCATCCCGGTTCGCTCGCGGATTATCTGAGATGAGTTTCGCGTCAGCCGTAGCGATGTCGTAAATGTAAAGCCGGTTCGCCTGGCCGCCGCCGTATCTCTTTTCAGGGCGGAAATCACGCGACTGCGGGGAATAGACCATCTTGCCGCCGTCAGGGGAGAAATCTCCGGAGCCGGCCTCGGGCATCGGCAACGGTTCGACCGGCCCGCCATCGGGCGAGACAGTGTAAAGCCGAGCTATCGGCAGCGACCAGGAATCCCTCAGGCTGCGGAAAAAGATCTTGCCGTCCTTCGTCCAGCCGTAAACTTGATTGTCATATCCCCATCGCGGAGCAAGCGGCCCGCGGGAAGGGTAAAACGTAAGCTGCCGCGGCTCGCCTCCGCCCGCCGGCATTACGTAAACCTGCTCGTCGCCGTCATATTGGCCGGTAAATGCGATCCAGCGTCCGTCGGGCGAATATTTTGGAAATGTCTCTACCCCCGGATGGGCCGTTAACCGGATCGCCGTCCCGCCCGACGCCGCAGCAGACCAAAGGTCGCCGCCGTAGCTGAACACAACACGATCGCCGTGGATGTCGGGAAACCTGAGTAGCTTCGTTTGCGTAAATGCCGTAGCAGAAAGGAGAAGACAGAATGTTAACGTGATCGTGTATCGCAGCGACATTTGGTGAGCAAGCCTCCGAAATTAGTTGATAGCAACGGGAAACCTAGGAAAGTTTAGCGAAGTGCCGCCGTTTCCCAAAACGTAAGGACACCGCCGAAAGTCTTGATGCAACTATTTTTATCGAAATTTACTCCAATAACTGCTACTATTCCGCATTGAGGTTATTTTCACTCTATGAAGCTTTCCGTTTCCGCCGGGCGGATGTCAGTCCGGAACTTGCCCGTAGCTTTATTTCTGGTAGTTTTCTTTGCGGCTGCGTCGCTTAGCTATGCCCAGCCGCGGGCGAACGGTAACGGGAGCGAACTTCCGCCGCCCCCTAAGGTCTCTAAAGGCACTGCCGCAGCCAAACCCGCTGTAACGACCGACACTATCGGGCTCGACGTCGTCGAGGCTTTGACACTGATCCAGCAAAATCACGTCGTCGGCAAGGGTATCGACTACAACGAGATATTCAAAAGCTCGATCGGCGGAATGCTTAAGTCGCTCGATCCCCATTCGAATTACTTCGACGCCAAGGAGTTCGAACAGTTCCGCACCGACCAGAGTTCACGTTATTTCGGGATCGGGGCGACCATTGGCGACTTGACCGACGAAAATGGCAAGATGGTCGGAACATATATCCGTGCCACCTTTGAAAATGCTCCGGCAAACCGAGTCGGTCTCAGATACGGCGACAAGATCCTCGACGTTAACGGTGTTTCGATGGTCGGAAAGCCTTTCACGGAAGTTCGCGATCATCTTCGCGGCCCGCGAGGCACCGCCGCAAAGGTCACCGTTCAGCGAAATGACACCGGTAAACGCGAAACCGTTGAGATCATTCGCGACGCCGTGCCGCAGCCTTCGATCGCTGAGGCGTATATGATCCGTCCGGGCGTCGGCTATATCGCGATGACCGGCGGCTTCACGCAGACGACATACGGCGAATTTGCCGAGGCGATGAAGCGACTGAAGGCCGCGGGAATGACCCAGCTTGTGCTCGACCTCAAAGGAAACGGCGGCGGACTTGTCAGCCAGGCTTACCGGGTCGCAAATACGTTTCTTGAGTCGGGACAAACGATCTTTACGCAAAAGGGCCGCATCGATGGCGTAACCGAGCCCTATCGTGCTGAAAACCCAATGCCGGAAACGATGCCGATCGTCGTGATGGTCAATCGCGGTTCGGCATCCGCCTCGGAGATCCTCGCGGGTGCTTTGCAGGATCACGACCGGGCGTTGATAGTCGGAGAGAACACGTTTGGAAAGGGCCTTGTGCAGAATCCCTTCATTCTCGATTATGGCTCGATGCTGCTCCTGACCGTCGCTAAATACGAAACACCATCCGGCCGCCTCATTCAACGCGACTACTCGGACGGCAGCCTCTACAGCTACTACACGAACGGCGGCGTTGGCCGTGAGAACTCGACCGACACAAAGCCGACAGGGGAAGAGTCGAAGACCGATCTCGGACGGTCCGTGTATAGCGGCGGCGGGATCGCACCGGATATCGAGATCAAGCCCGACACGATCCCGATCGAACGGGCCCGCTTCCAGCAGCGGCTTGCCAATCCGATCTTCGCGTTTGCTTTGGATCTTACTGCCGGCCGTGTCAAGGGTTTCGAATCGCTAAAGGTTTCCGAGCCGATCCGTTTCTCGTATGACCTGACGGCAAAGGACTTTCCGATAACCGAACCCGTGATGAAGGCATTCACTCGATTCGCAAAGGAGAAATTCGGTTACTCGGATGCTCAACTTTCGAGCGAAAAGGAATTTATCGAACGAATGCTCCGCTCGGAACTCGTTACTGCTGCTTACGGCACAACGACCTCATTTCAGGTATTCAATGAGTACGACAATCAGTTGAAAAAGGCGATCGAAGCATTGCCGAAGGCTCGCGACCTAGCGATGCAAAGTGCGGAGGCCCGGAGGATATCAACGGGTGATTCGGGTGCGGACAATCGCTGAGTTTGTTGCAGACGAAGAAAAGAAAGGCCGGGCTACGAACCCGGCCTTCTTTTTTTGCCTTTGCCGATCCTAGAAAAGTGAAGAGATTAGATAGTAGATCCCATAGCCGACGGCACCGAGTATCCCGACCAATAACACTGCAAGCAGTGCGACGATCAATTTGAACTTTCTATAGCGCTTTTCATCCGGCGGCGAAAGCTGGTTCTGCGGAAAGTATGGTGGCGGCCTGTTCATATCCCTATCTTGGCAAAGGCCCTTCCGCATTTGCAAGTGCATAAGCGAGAACCGCCATCAAGGCAGCAAGCTTTTTCATCTCGTCCGGATCGATCTTATCGAACGTGTCAGCCTCGGTGTGGTGGTAATCGAAGTACTTTCGTGTGTTGAACCATGGAGCGAATGAAGGCACGCCACGCTGGGTCAGCGGGCCGATGTCGGCACCGACGCCGTTCTCTCTCCGCGTAAGCCCCGAGCCTTGCGACCTGAGGATTTGCAAGATCGGCTCGATCGCGGCTCCAACCTCAGGCCTTCCGGCATAGAGAATCCCGACCGGATGTGAAACACCAAGGTCACTTTCGATCGCCGCGAAGTGTTTCTCGATCCGCGACGACTCGCGCGCGGCATATTCACGTCCACCGACAAGCCCATTCTCTTCGTTCGCGTAAGCGATAACACGAATCGTCCGCTTAGGTTGAAGCCCGAGCTGTTTCAGGATGTACGGCACCTGCATTGATACGGCTACACCTCCGGCATCATCAAGAGCTCCCGTACCGACGTCCCAAGAGTCCAAATGTCCCGAAACGATGACGATCTCATCCGGCCGTTCGCTCCCGCGAAGATCGGCAATAACATTGTGCCCGTCGGCATCAGGAAGTGTTTCGGCACCGAGCTTCAAGCGAATTCGCACCGGACCTTGCTTCGCCAGATGGGCGATCAGGTCCGCGTCCTCGTGCGAAAGTGCTGCGCCGGGTATCTTCGTGACGGCCGGGTCGTAACGCATGCCGCCGGTGTGCGCGAGCCGGTTCTGAGAGCCGCCCGCACTTCGCACAAGCGACGCTACGGCACCATACCGTGCTGCCGCGATCGCACCGGAAGAACGGTACTGGACCGCCTGGCCATACGCTTCAAGCCCGAATCCGGCGTCGGATAAACGCCGGTCGAAGCGATAATTGAAAACCACCACCTTGCCGGCGATCCGTTCCCTGCCCATTCTCTCCAGCTCGGCAAAGTTCTCCACAACGACGACCTCCGCCTCAATTCCTTCAGGCGGTGTTGCGATGCTTCCGCCGAGCGTCTTTATGACCAGCTTCTGTACGCTGCCGGCCGCCATACCCTGCCAGCTTACAAGTTCAGCTCGCTCCTCACCGCGGACCCAATGTGGGACCTTGAGCTTCTGCATTTCGACCGCAAGCCCGAGCTTTCGCATCTCATCGGCAACATAATGTTCGGCTCTCGCGGCCTGCGGTGTCCCCGAGAACCGCGGCCCGATGTTGTTCGTCAGGAAGGCCGTCCATTCGTAGGCCTTGTCGCTCTTGAGCGCCGCGGCCTGTACCCGTTGAAGTTCATCGAGGGTCTTTTGAGAAATGAGTGGTGCCGTCGGTTGCTGTGCTGCGAGCGAAGCCGCGACCAGCGCTATGCCGATCACAGATTTGAGTAGGTTTCTTGTGGTAGTTATCATGGTTTAGCGATATCCTAAAGCGAATTTCTTATCGCGACAAATCCAGGACCCCCTGCATCTAAGTGACCAGATGAAAATGATGTTTACACGTTCGGCCCTCGCCGCCCTGTTCCTTCTAGCTATTTACGCGTTCGCAGTAAACGCTCAGCCTGACCCGCGGCTCGACCGTGCGCGACAATACGACGTTGAACATTACACGATAAAGCTCTCCTTTGAACCGAAGCAGAAGCTCGTCCGCGGCGATACAGCAGTTCGGTTGCGGCCGCTCAAGGCCGGGCTTAAGACGCTCGAGTTCGATGCCGTGGCGTTCAGCTTTTCGCGTGTTTCCCTTGATGGCCGCGACCTGACGTTCCGTACGATCAAAGATAAGGTTTTGGTTGATCTGCCGTCGCCTTCTGACGCAGAACGCAATTACGAGATCCGCTTCGAATACACCGCTCGGCCGAAAAAGGGCATTTATTTTGTTGAGGAACGCAAAGCCGGTGATCGCCTCGTCCATCCGGCACAGATCTGGACCCAGGGGCAGCCGGACGAAGCTCGCCATTGGCTTCCCTCGTTCGATTTCCCGAGCGACAAGGCAACGACCGAGAAATTCATAACCGTGCCGAAGGGCCAGACGGTCGTCGGCAATGGGGAGACCGTTGCTGTAACTGCAAACCCGGACGGTACCGCGACGCATCACTTTCGGCTCGACATTCCGCACCCGACATATCTGATCTCCTTTGTCGTCGGCGACTATGTAAAGATCAGCGAATCCTTCCGCGACATTCCGCTCGGTTATTACGTCTATGCCGGCCGCGAGAACATCGTTCCGCTCGCTTACGGCAAAACGATTCGTATGCTTGAGGCGATGGAGGAAATGACCGGCATCGCTTATCCCTTCAACAAATACGACCAAACGATGGTCGCCAATTTCGAGTTCGGCGGGATGGAGAATATAACCGCGACGACAATGGCGGACACCGAGATCTTTTACGCCTCGATCGATTTCATGCGCGGAAACGTCGAGGACCTGGTTGCTCATGAGATCGCCCACTCCTGGTTCGGGAACAACACGACCTGCAAGACGTGGGCCGACCTTTGGTTGAACGAAGGATTTGCCACGTTCTTTGAAGCGGCCATTCGAGAGAAATTCTATGGACGGGAAGAGTACCTTCGCAAGGTCGGTGTCGATGCTGAAAACTACGTGAACCACACCGCCACAACGCCTGTTTCACACGCTCTTTATAACCGCCGTGCGGGCGATACCTCCGTTCTCTTCCGCTGGCCGGCAGTTACTTATAACAAAGGCGGAGCCGTAGTTCATCAGCTTCGGGAACAGGTCGGTGACGAGAATTTCTGGCGAGGAGTAAAGCTGTTTCTGGAAAGGCACCGGTTCAGTTCGGTTGAAACTGCCGATCTGCAAAAGGTAATGGAAGAAGTTTCCGGACAGGAACTGAAGTGGTTTTTTGATCAATGGGTCTTCAAGTCCGGCCACCCGAAGGTCCGCGTGACGAACCGTTTTGCAGCGAACAAAAAGGCTGTGACCCTAACTTTCACGCAGACCCAGCGAGTTTCGCCGCTCACGACGGCCGCCTACAAGCTTCCGGTCGAGGTCGAATTGAAATTCGCCGATGGGACATCGAAGGTGGAGAAGGTGGACATCGCGGCTCGGGCCAAGACCGTGACATTGAAAGCAGACAAACCGATAAGCGAAGTAACGTTTGATCCCGGATCGAAGATCCCGCTCGCTGTATTCAGCGGCCCCGGGATCAAATAAGCCGTCTAGATCGAGTCGCGGCCGGTCTTCGAAAGCGGGTCGAGCTCATATCGCTTGCGGTCGCGGCGTTCCATCTTGCGGACGAAATCGAGGGGCTCATTATCCTCGAAATCGATACCCATCGCGTGAGCATTTTCCTCTACGTCAGATTGATCCGGCGTCGGATTATGGCCGAATACCGACTCGGAACCCGAAGTATTCACCTCTTCCCAACTCGCATCGATATCGCCGCCTGAATCAGCGGGTGATGAAGAGTGATGCTCGTAAAGACGCTCGTAGAGTTCGCGTGGAGCTTGGGGAACGTGAGAGATCTCGTGTTCGATGAACTTTGACATCTCTTCGTCCGGAGGGTCGATCTTTGGCGTGTGCGCCAGCGGGTCGTTGACCATAGCCTTTACCTGCCTGTAATGAACTTCGTAACTGAATGATAGCACGACCCGGACAAGCTTTCTATAAAAAAACGATCGACTGCATTGTCGGTATCTCAAACCGTTTCCGGCAGCGTGGGTTCTTGCACATCAGCATGTCGTCGATGCGGACCATGTAGTCGCGGGATTTTTCTAGCTGGGCGCGGTCGCGTTCATTCATCGCCCTAGGAAGGTTCTTTTTCTTCGTCCGCTTCATCCAGCGAACTTCGTAATCATTTCGCTCGCGGCAATAGGTGCACGCAAACGAGGATGTCTTTACTTCCTGCCGTTCGTCGAAGATATCGCGTTCGTTCATCTTCTCTATTCTAACCCATCGCGGTCATGCGTCGCTCAGCTTGATTTGAGTTCGCGAAGAAAATTGAAGCTAAAGATGCCCGTGTCATGCCCGTCCGAGAAGTGAAAATTCAGCGCGTAGCGGCCAACGATCGAGGTATGCTTGATCGTAAGGTCATCCGGCACCTGGGCTTCGTCAAGGATCTTCTTGCCGGTCCATTCATCAATGCAACCGGCACATGGGCAGGCACGTCTCAACTCGGCGGCCGTGTAGCTCGTCTCGGTCCCGTCCGACCAGCCGATGCTCAGTTCCCTTTCGCTTTCTTCTACGATCTCTCGGGGTTCTATCATTTCTTTAGGTTCTTGTTGATCTCCGATGGGTCGATCGCGTAGTGCGACGCCTGATAGCGGACCTTTCGCCCGCTGAAAACGAACGCCTGCGGCGATTGATGCCGGATGCCCGAACGCCGGGCAATGTGGTCCGAAAGCTCCCGCGACCGCTGAACGACGACCACATTCACCTTACCATCAACGGCCATCATCTCTTCCATCAGGTGGGCGCTGATGCCGCACGTGGAGCTATGTTTGTAAACGGTAACGGGCCGCTCGTCTGAAACTTCGAGCAGCTCCTCAAAATCTTCAATTGTATCCAGGTACTTGAATTCCGCGGGCATATTCTCAGGCAATATTGTTATAGAGGTCGGGCGGTGGCGGCGAGGTGAACCGCTCCGCAAGCGGGGGAAACACCTTACGGTAGGCAACGGCCGTGGCGGTGATGATGATCGGTATCACGAGGTAGATCCCGACGCAAAAGAGCAGGTACCCTGCGATCGCCAAGAGGAAGCCGACACCGAAAAGAGCTCCGACCCCGCCCTTGTTTGCCCAAACGGCCCGGGCACTAAGTTTGATCGCGTCCCATGCCCCCGCCTTCCTGTCCACGATCAGCGGAAAAGAAAAGATCACGAGCGTGTGAATGACGGTCATTACTACCGCAAAGACGAATTCGACCGCAAGTATCCCGATAAGGAACGAGATTAGTTCCTCCTGCGACATCTGCGGACCGGCCATTGCAACGCCGATCAACGGGATATACATCACGATGACCATCACGACGATGGGAATCATGATGACCAATGTCAGCAAAAAGCTTGGTAAGAAAAAGTCGAAGCCCTTGAAGAGCTTATCGATGCTGATCGGCTTGCCGTCCATCATCTCGAACAGGCAAAGATAGATACCGCAGACCATCGGCCCGAGGATGATGAGCGGAACCAAACTTCCGATCAGCATTCCAACGATCACGACGACCAAGACCATCAAATACTGCCCGCGGATCATCTCCCAAGCCTCGCGGAAGCACTCCATTGCCTTGACCCTGCCGACGGTAAATTCCTGCTGCGGTTCGAACATCTGCCTCAGTGTTTGTAGATCTTTTCGATATAGTCGCTGACCATCCGGTCGCTTGAGAACTGCGGCGTCAGCGTCGCGATCGAATCCTTCATCCGGGCTATCCATTCGGTCGGGAGTCCGTTACCGTCGCGATGATAAAACGCGGGCACGACCTCATTCTCGAGCGTCGAATAGAGCGATTCAGCTTCGATGGCGTCGATCTCCGCATCGCTATCGAAGTCGCTGAGGTCGCCGATCGCAAAGCCGTTCCGGCCGTTGTAGCCCTCGATCCACCAGCCGTCAAGGATCGAGAAATTCAGCACTCCGTTCATCGCGGCTTTCATTCCGCTTGTACCGCTTGCCTCCATCGGCCGCCGCGGGACATTGAGCCAAACATCGACGCCCTGAACAAGATAACGGGCTACTTCCTGATCATAATCCTCGATGAATACCGCCCGCGACTGCCACTGCGACTCATGGTTGATGCTCATCAACTCCTGCAGGATCGCCTTGGCCGTCCGGTCCTGCGGGTGCGCCTTTCCGGCAAAGACGAACTGGACGGGCCTGTCTTCGTTGTCCACCAATCGCAAAAGCCGGTCGAGGTCAGAAAGGATAAGGTTCCAGCGTTTATATTGAGCAACGCGGCGGGCAAAGCCGATCGTCAGCGCATTCGGGTCGAAAAGGCCGGCCGTGTTCGTCCGTTCGTTGATCGTATCCTGGCCACCGATCTCCTTCTTGAGGGTCCGGCGTCGAATGAATGCGATCAAAAGGTTCTTGAGCGTGACGTGCTTTTGCCAGATCTTGGCGTCGTCGATCGTCGCTATCGCCTTGGCCCATGCCTGCGGATCGTGCGTCAGAATCGGCCAATCGTGTCCAATTTCCGCTTCGTAAAGCCGCTGAAAAGCCGGAGCGATCCACGTCGGCGGATGAACGCCGTTCGTTACGTGCGAGATCGGTACATCCGTTCCCGGCGGGAACATATCCTTCCAAAGCCCTCGCGAAACCTCGCCGTGCTTTTCGGCAACGCCATTTGCCGACCGGGTCATTCGAATGGCAAACGGCGTCATCCCGAAGGCTTCCGCGTCGTCAGCGGGGTCGATCCGGCCGAGAGCGAAGAACTCATCTTCCCCCAGTTTTAGCGACGAGATGTAATCCGGGCTGAAGCATCCACGGAGCTGCTCCGGAAGGAAGACATCGTTGCCCGCCGCGACCGGTGTATGCGTGGTAAAAACACATTGCTCGCGGATCGCAGCTTGAGCTTCGGCGAAACTCTTCTCGGGGTGCTCGATCAGGTATTCGTGGACAAGCTCGAGCGTTGAAAAGGCCGCATGCCCTTCGTTGAGGTGAAACACGCTCGGAGAGATGCCAAGCTTGCGAAGCAGCCGCACACCGCCGATGCCAAGCACCTTTTCCTGCACGATGCGCGTTTCCGAGTCGCCGCCGTAAAGATGGCCGGTGATCATCCGGTCTATTTCGTTGTTTTCCTCAACGTTGGTATCGAGCAGGTAAAGCGATACGCGACCGACCTTCACGAGCCACGCTTGCGCGAAAACTTCGCGGCCGCGGATGCGGACCATTACCCGCACACGCTCGCCCGTAGGAGCGATCACCGGCGAGATCGCCAGCCCGTAATCGAAGATGTTCGAGTAGTGCTCTTCCTGCCAGCCGTCGTGCCCGATGTCCTGCCGGAAATATCCGTAGCGATAAAGCAGCCCGACGGCGACCAGCGGCACGTTCATATCGCTCGCCGATTTCA
>CAZGLZ010000023.1:13959-40484 GCA_964526245.1 uncultured Chloracidobacterium sp.
GGGGCGATGTCGCGGAAAAGCTCGACGCCCTCCGGATGCCACGACCAATAAAAGTTGCGTGCTATCCGGTCAAGTGCCTCGATCGGCTTTGGAAGCTCTACGCCATACGGGCGGAATGAGCGAAACGTAAGATCCATTCGTTCGGTTGCTGCCTGCATTAATTACAAAGAAAGGATGAGGTTTGAGAGTAATTTAAAGCAGAACTATAAAGCAACCGGCAGGGAGTTTCAACGAACGGAACGCCGGTTCTGCGGGATCACCCTGGGCAAAAGACTATTTGAGGTCGGTCTCGGCTAGCCTGCCGACCGGCATCAGGCGATAGTGGACCGCTACGAGAATGCCGAAAACCAGTCCGATGCCGACGAGAATGCCGGTCACGCGCAGATAGTTCGGGAAATTGCCGAGGCCGACCCAGAACCACAAAATGCCCATCGGAATGCCGCCCGCGGCAAAGAATGCCGCAATGCCGGCCATTCCCTTCCAGCTCGCCTTCGTCCGCCATTCGCGGTCGCGGAAGACAAGCCCTTTCCAGCGGTCATATTCCCAACCGACCAAATAAAGCCCGGCCAATGCCATTAGCAAAGTGATCAGCCACGTTCCGACGAACCCGACCGAGCTCGTCAGGATCGCGATGTTAACAATTATCGGAAAGAACATCAGAGCGCCGAGGTGCGAGGTCCGCGGTATGAGCAAAAGGATCGCCGCAATGAGCTGCGACCATCCGAGAAAGTTGTAGTAAAAGCCCGTATTGTAGAGAGCATTGAAATAGGCACCGACAGGGTTCGAATCCGGGAGTACCGTGAAGGGCTGGTTCATTATCTTCGGAATGCTCGGCGGAATGAACGCAAGCCCGAGTAGCACCCGGACAAATGCCGTATAACCTTGGGCCCATCGGCGCTTTATGACCGAACCGTGAATGCCGTCGAGTATCTGTTCAATGCCCATATCAATCCCTTTCCCGGCATATATAACGTCGCGGGGCGGGCAAAAGGTTTCAGGAATCTTGAGGCTCGCCGTGTTTTCGTTTAGAGTTCAAGTTTTGGCACATTGGGTTTCGGTCCGCCTTCGCGGGCCCGCCGAACGAAATTATGAATCTCAATATCATTCCCGTTAAATGGTCAGACGACGGCGTCCTGATGCTCGATCAGCGGCTGCTCCCGACCGAGGAAAAGTGGCTGACGCTCCGCACCTATGACGAAGTTGCGGCCGGCATCAAGGACATGGTCGTTCGCGGTGCACCGGCGATCGGCGTCTCGGCCGCCTATGGCATCGCATTAGGGCTGAATCAATTCGTCGGCACGGACATCGCCGACCTTGAGGAAGAGCTCGACTACATTTCCGACGTGATCGGCCGAACGCGCCCGACCGCCGTCAATCTTTTCTGGGCGATCGACCGGATGAAGCGGACCTTTGCCAATGCCAAGGCCGATGGCCGGACCGTCTCTGAGATCAAGCAGATAATGATCGCCGACGCCAAGGCCATTCACGACGAGGACATCGAATCGCAGCGGCTGATCGCCAAGTTCGGCGGCGAGTTGATCGATGACAACGCTACGGTGCTGACACATTGCAATGCCGGAGCACTTGCGACCGGCGGCGTCTGGGGAACGGCTCTCGGCGTCATCCGCGGTGCGGTCGATCAGGGAAAGAAGGTCTCGGTCATCGCCGATGAAACGCGGCCATATCTGCAGGGTGCTCGCCTGACGGCCTGGGAACTGCTTCAGGACGACATCCCGGTTACGCTCATAACCGACAACATGAGCGGCCATATGATGAAACGCGGCGAAGTTCAGGCGGTCGTCGTCGGCAGCGACCGGATCGCGGCAAACGGCGACGTCGCGAACAAGATCGGCACCTACATGGTCGCCGTGCTTGCCCGCCGCCACGGTATTCCGTTCTATGTCGCGGCACCGCTCTCGACCGTCGATCTCAACTGCCCGACCGGCGATGATATCCCGATCGAGGAACGCGACCGACGCGAGATCACCCACGTAAAGGACATCCAGCTTGCCCCCGAGGGCATCGGCATCTCGAACTACGCTTTTGACGTCACGCCGAATGACCTCGTCACGGCGATCATCACCGAAAAAGGCGTCGCTCGGGCTCCGTACACGGAAAGCCTAAAGGCACAGTTCGATTAGCTCAATCCACAACCTAAAAACAAAAAAAGCCGGGCGATGAACCCGGCTTTTCCCGTTTAACTAGCCTTTCTTTAATACATCGTGAACGAGTATTCGATCGTTCTCGTTACCGCACTCGGAATGCCGTTCCTCTTCGGCGGTTCAAAGCGGATATTGCGTGCAGCCGCGATCGCCTGTTCGGTCAAACCATTCGGCAGGCCGCGTACCGTCGAGATCGGGCCGATGCTTCCATTGGCGAGGAACGTGACGCGAAGCACGACGGTGCCTTGCGTTCCATTTTTACGGGCCGCTTCCGTATAACCCGGACGGGGCTTCGCAACGATCTTAAGTTGTGTCGTCGGGCCAACCGCTACCGGCGGAGGTGGGCCGTTGCTACCTGAACCGCGTCCGCCGCCGTTGCCATCGCCACTGCCGTCACCGCTTCCAGAACCCGATCCACTTCCCGTACCTGTTCCACGGCCGCTACCTTGTCCGGTACCAGCTCCGGAACCTTGGCCGCCGCCAGTTCCGGGCCCATTTTGTAGGCCGGCGTACTTCGAATTCGGGTCGCCCCAGCGGTCAAATTCCTTCGGAAACTTCCGGTCGCCTTCGGTTTGCGGCGGAGGCGTCTTTAGTTCAAAGTTATCGCTCCGGAAAACTCGTGCGTCCGGCGGACGCGTCGGGTTTCGCGATTGATCGGCAAGGTCGCCCTGGCTAACCGGTTCCTGCTCTTCACGGCCACCGCCGCCACCGCCGCCGCCTTTCTCATTGTTCTTTTTCTGCTCCTCGACCTCATCTATCGGCATCGGTACTGAGTCAAGCAGATAGGCGAGCGACTGCGAGTCGCCGATCGAGCCAACGCCGAGTTCCTTGTTGAAAAGCGAATAGCCCCACGAACTAACTGCAACCGTCAAAACCAGAAAAGTGGCCCCAAGAAGAAGTGCATTCCTCTGCTTGCCCGGGCTTTCCTGAATGACGGTGATGTAATAGCCGTCATCGTCGTGGTCATAGGTCGCGGTTGAGATATGCGTTGCCGTGTAGGCCTTGGGTTCAAAGAACGTCGCAGCTGAGGTCGGAAGCCTTTCGGGCTGTGGTTCCTCTACCTCGATCTCCTGAACCTCTTCCTGATACGAGCCAAATTCCTCAACCTCCGCCGCCGGCATGGTCTCGAAAACCTCTTCCGCCGGTTGATCGGCATTGCCGAGCTCGAGGATATCTTCCTCAACAGCCGTTGCCTCGACCTGAGGCTCGGCCACCGGCTCCGGAGCAGGCTCTTCCAAAAATACGGGCGAAGGCGGTGCGGCCTCTTGCCCGATCGGGTTCATTTCATAAGCTTGCAGTTCGCTGCCGCAATCGGGACAGAAAGTGAACCTCTCCGCAAACCCTTCGTCGCATTTACCGCAATACTTTACGATCTTTGCCATTTTCCGCTTCTCCTCTGCTTCCTGTGGGTGAAAGCAGGTAAAACCATCTAACTAAGTATTATAACGCGTTTCGCCGCAATGTTAAGTATTAAGTTGCCAAACAAAGCTTGAAACGCCGGGCGTCCTTCCAAAGTTTCTAGATGCTTTCTATATGGGCGGCGATGCCTATAGTTAATTTTTTTCTTTAACTAAGCGGCCGGCTGGAAAAACACCAAGTGCGGTTACAACACTCTGATGGAATTTTGCAACTAAAAAGGTTACCATTTTTCTTTTCGACACCGTTCAAAGATGTTCACAAACGCTATTTTAGCCAGATCGTTCGCCGTTTTTGCCCTCGCGGCCGTTCTTGCCGGTTCGTCGGCGGCCCAGCGGCCCGGAAGCGGCATTCCGCGACAGGAGAAACTGCTCAACGGCATGCGGGTCTTGATGTTTGCCGAGCCCGCGGACCGCATCGACGTTCGCCTCCGTGTTCACTCGGGCGCGGCATTCGACCCGCAAGGCAAGGAAGGCCTGATGTGTCTTCTCTCCGATGCGATCTTTCCGAACCAGGCTTCTCGCGACTTCTTTACCGACCTCGGCGGCAGCCTTCAGGTCACCTGCAATTACGATTACATCGAGATAGCGGCGTCCTCGAACCAACAAGGATTTCTGACGATGCTCGAAACGCTCGCCGCTGCCGTTTCGACGCCAACGCTTGATAAATACGTAACCGCCGCCATCAAAGCAGACGCCATAAAGCGTGCCGCAGAGCTCGAAAAGCAGCCCGCATACGCTGCAGACATCGCCGCGGCTTCGCACTTGCTCGGGACGTTTCCTTACGGCCGTCCGGCAAATGGAACACCTGCCACGATTGAAAAGATCGACTTTGCCGATCTCCGCTTCGCCTATGGACGTTTCTTCGGAGCGGATAATGCGACGCTTTCGCTCAGCGGCCGGTATGAAAGCGAACTCGCATATCGGGCGGTACGCCGATTCTTTGGAGCCTGGAAAAAATCTGATGGCCGCGTGCCCTCTACCTTCCGTCAGCCCGATCCGCCCGAAACGGCATTGAAGACGGTGGCCTCGCCGGTGGCCGGTACCGGCGAACTCCGAATGGCCGCCCGCGGGATCGCCAGGAATGCCCGCGAATATCCGGCTTCGCTCGTTGCCGCAAAGCTCGTCGAGGCTCGATTAAAGGCGGCGTCGCCGGCCGATAAGCGAGATCTTGTTTCGGTAGCGAACAACGCGAACATCCTGCCCGGAACCTTCGTCATCCGCTTTTCGGACATCGGCCGGCCGGCGTCCTCCGACACAACGGCAAAGCCGGTCGAGCTCAACGAGGTCGTTCCAAAGGCTCTCAGTGACCGCATTTCTCAGGCCGAGTTCGACGCGGCGAAGAGGCTCGTTCTGGCCGAACGCGGATTGATCGACAAGACCATCATTTGGATAGATGTCGATACCTACGGGCTTCGCTCGGCAAAGGCTGAGGCCGATGCGTTCACCGCCGTTTCCCTCGCGGATGTGCAGGCATTCGTTGATAGGCTTCGCGGCACGCCGATGGCCTCGCTGATGATGTTCACACCCAAACAGGAGACCGCCGAGAACTAGTGCAGCCCGAACGTTCACTTCGCGAATTGGAGCACGCTCGTGCCGTTCGTTCGATGTTTTCGGGCATCGCTCGGCGTTACGACCTGCTCAATCACGTGCTCTCCGGCAACACCGATAAACGCTGGCGGCGGAAGGTCCGTGCCCTTCTCGAGGACATTCTTGCCGATGAGAACGCAGTCGTGCTCGACGTTGCCTGCGGCACCGGCGATCTTTCCATCGAACTGAAAACGAATGCAAACGCACGCGTCATCGGGAGCGACTTCTGCCACCCGATGCTTGCCGTCGCCCGCGAAAAGACCGAGCGGATACCCTGGATCGAAGGTGATGCTCTTTCGATGCCATTCGGCGATGAGTCGTTCAATGCCGTCACCATTGCGTTCGGGCTTCGCAACCTCGCAAATTTCCGCGACGGGCTCGTCGAGCTCCGCCGCATCCTAAAGCCGGGCGGGCGGCTTGTGGTCCTGGAATTTTCTTCGCCGGTGGTTCCGGGCTTCAGGCAGGCCTTCAATTTCTATTTCACCCGTGTGCTTCCGCGGATCGGCGGCATGGTCAGCGGCGACCGCGGAGCATACGAATATCTGCCGGAATCCGTCTCGAAGTTTCCCGATCAGAAGGCACTCGCCGCGCTAATGCGCGAGTGTGGCTTTGATGATGTAGAATATCGAAATCTGACCGGCGGCATCGCCGCGATACACACCGGGCTGCGTTCGGCCGCTGCGTGAACCAAAGCCGAACCGCGTTTCCGGATCTCTGATGAAATACAAGCTCCTCAGCTTTGCAAGGCAAGCAGGCCTGATCATCCTGGTCGCGTGGACCGTCGTCTCGCTCGTCACGTTTCTTATCGAATTCGTGCCCGGCACGCCGGCGACCGCGATCCTTGGCGAGACGGCAACGCAGGAGCAGATCGACAATTTCAACCGCAAGCATGGGCTTGACCGCCCGGCATTCTTTTTCTCTATTAGCACCGACGAGGGCTTCGAGTGGCACGGCCTCAATAACCGTTATTACGACTATTTTGCCGGTTTGCTCCGCGGCGATCTCGGCACGTCGTTCCGCACGGACAGGCCCGTGCTCGATATGATACTCGAGCGGTACCCGGCGACGATCAAGCTCGCCTTGGCTTCGATGCTTGTCGCGATCGGCATTGCCATTCCGCTCGGCATCCTGGCCGGCACGAATAAGGGCCGGATCATAGATAACGCCGCCTCGTTCGTTGCCCTGCTCGGCATCTCTCTGCCGACATTCGTTGTCGGGCCATTTCTTGTATATATCTTTGCGGTGAAGCTCGAGTTTCTCCGCCCGACCGGGAGCCTTTATCCTGAAGACATCATACTCCCTGCGGTCACACTCGGAGCGGCGCTTTCCGCCATCCTTACGCGAATGGTCCGTTCAAGCGTGATCGAAGAGCTCGGCGAGGACTACGTCCGTACGGCTCGTGCAAAGGGCTTGAGCGAACGCACGGTTATCTACAAACACGTGCTCAAGAACGGGCTTATTCCGGTCGTTACGATTCTCGGCCTCCAGCTCGGTGTCCTGCTCGCGGGATCTATCATTACGGAAAAGATATTTAGCTGGCAGGGCCTTGGCCTGCTGCTGCTTGATGAGGGTATCGCCAAACGCGACTATCGGCTTGTGCAGGGCTGCGTGCTCGTGATCAGCCTGACCTATATTTTGGCAAACACGCTTACTGACGTCGTTTACCGCTGGCTCGACCCGCGGATCCGGCTAAATTAGATGAATCGCCTGACCTACATCGGACTCGCCATCGCTTCTATCGTCATTTTCGTGGCGATATTTGCTCCGTTTTTGGCGACCCACGATGTGACCGCACAGAACCTTGAGCTTCGCTTTGCCGCCCCTTCGGCCGAGCATTGGTTCGGCACGGACGGCCTCGGCCGCGACGTTTTTTCGCGGGTGCTCTTCGGTGCCCGAATTTCGCTGCAGGTCGGCATTATCGTCGTCACGGTCTCAGCGATCGTTGGCATTTTTATAGGCTCGATCGCCGGCTTCTACGGCGGATGGGTTGACCGCATTCTATCCGGTTATCTTTTTAACGTCTTCCTCGCATTTCCGGGCCTTCTGCTCGCCATCGCGTTCGTCGCATTTCTCGGAGCCGGCCTCGATAAGCTGATCGTCGCACTTTGCATCATCGGCTGGGTCGGCTATGCCCGGGTGATGCGCGGGCAGGTGCTAAAGGTGCGTGAATATGACTTTGTCCAGGCGGCTAGAGCTCTCGGGGCGAGCAATATGCGGATACTGTTCACGCACATTTTGCCGAACGCCATCCAGCCGCTCATCGTTCAATCCTCGCTCGGAATGGCCGGTGCCGTGCTCTCCGAAGCTTCGCTCTCGTTCCTTGGGCTTGGCATTCCGCCACCGGCACCGAGCTGGGGCACGATGATCGAAGAGGCACGAAACTTCTTTTCCATCTATCCGCACGTACTCTTTTTCCCGGGTGCGGCCATCGCTTTGACCGTACTCGCGTTTAACTTTATCGGCGACGGGCTCCGCGAGTATCTCGACCCAAAACAACGAACGCGATGAGGATAGTTCCGCTCGGCGAATCAGCATTGGTGGTCGAATTCGGCCGCGAGATCTCGCCCGAGCTGAACGACAAGGCCATCGCCCTCGCCCGCCGGCTTAACGAGAAACCTTTTCCCGGCTTTCGCGAAGCCGTTCCCTGCTACGCTTCGGTCGGAATTTACTTTGATCCGCTTGTGTTTAGGCCGGAGGACAAAAGCGTGTTCGAGAGAGTATACACGGAGGTCGAAGCCAGACTAAATCAATTGAGCGTAAGGTCGTCGGTTGCCTCACGCTTGATCGAAGTTCCGGTAGATTTTTCAGATGCGGCCGGGCCCGACCTTGCGGAGATTTGCGAGATTCTTTCCATTACCCGCGATAGGTTCATTGAGACATACTGCGGCCGTGAGTATCGCGTCTATATGCTCGGCTTTCTTCCAGGATTCGCCTATATGGGTGAGCTCGACCCGTCGATCGCCTTTCCTCGTCTCCCTACGCCGCGGCTTCGCGTGCCAAGGGGAAGCGTTGGCATCGCCGGCCGCCAAACCGGAATTTATCCCGCTGAATCGCCCGGCGGCTGGCGTCTTATCGGCCGCACCGCACTCGAACTCTTTGACGCGAACCGCGCAGAACCGAGCCTGTTCAGTCCCGGCGACCGCGTCCGCTTTGTCGCTGTCTGATGTCGATACTGATCAGAAAACCGGGGATTCGGACGGTCGTCCGCGACCTTGGCCGCTTTGGCCACATGGCGGCCGGAATAAACCCGACAGGGGCGATGGATACCCTTTCAGCTAGAGTCGTGAATATCTTGCTCGGAAACAGCGATAATGCCGCGTTACTCGAGTTTGGCTTCCCCGCTCCTGAGATCGAGTTCGAAGCCGACACCGCTTTTTGTATCGGCGGCAGTGCGGTCGACGCGAAGCTCAACAACGTGCCTGTTTCAATTTGGAAGCCGCGGAGAGCTTCTGCGGGCGACATCCTCACGCTTTCCCCGACTTCCAATGGAAGCTTCGCTTATCTAGCCGTCGCCGGCGGATTTGATGTTCCCGAAGTTCTCGGCAGCCGAACTACGAATCTCGCGGCGGGCTTCGGCGGTCATCAAGGGCGGCTGTTAGCCGCCGGCGATCGCCTTTCGTTCCGTTCACCCGGACAGAGTTTTCCCAATGAGCAACCGGCGCTTGGCTATTCCCTTCGCCCGCAGCTTGCCGATCCGGTTCGCATCCGGATCACACGCGGGCCTGAGTATCATCGCCTGACCGCTTTGAGTGAACAGACGCTGACAACTGAAACATTTTCTGTCGGGCAGAACTCCGACCCGATGGGCTTTCGGCTCACCGGCCCCCGGATATTTTCGCTCGATGAGACCGAACTTCTCTCATCGGCCGCAACCTTCGGCACCGTGCAGTTGCTTCCCGATGGCGGCCTTGCGGTGCTTATGTCAGACCATCAAACAACGGGCGGATATCCGCGCATCGCCGTGGTCGCGGCAGTCGATCTGCCGCTGCTTGCCCAGCTCCGACCCGGACGTTCCTTCACGTTTGAACTTATAGAAACACTCGACGCGGAGAGACTTTTGTTCGATCGCGAACAAAGTCTGAGGTTTCTGAAAACGGGACTGCGGCTTGCCCGCGGCTGAAATTCCTGATTGAATTGTCTCGCCGGATAATGAACGCGTCGATCGACATCAATTGCGACATGGGCGAAGGCTGCGGCGACGACGCCGCCCTGATGCCGTATATCAGCTCGGCAAACATTTCCTGCGGATACCACGCCGGCGATGCGGCGACGATGAGGGCCACCATCGAGCTTGCCGGAATACACGGCGTTGCGGTCGGAGCACATCCGAGCCACCGGGATCGCGAGAACTTTGGCCGCACGGATGTTGAGCTTTCGCCTAATGAGATCCGCAACCTCATTCTCGAGCAGCTTCAGCTCTTTGCCGCGGCCTGCCGCGAGGTCGGCGTTACGATGGGCCACGTTAAGCCGCACGGTGCGCTCTATAACCGCTCGGCACGCGACCTTGTGGTTGCTCGGGCCATCGCAGAGGCCGTCCACGAGTTCGACCCCAATTTGACGCTCTATGGGCTTGCGCAAAGTCATTCGACCGAAGCAGCTCGAGAGCTTGGCCTAAAGGCTGCCGACGAAGCATTTGCTGATCGGGCATACGAACCGGACGGTTCGCTCGTCTCGCGTACAAAGCCGAACGCGCTGATAAATTCACCCGAGATCGCCGCGGCCCAGGCACTTCGCATCGCGCTCGGCGGCGGGGTAGTCGCGGTCGATGGTTCGAACGTTCCGCTGTCCGCCGAAAGCATCTGTGTCCACGGCGATGGCCCAAATGCGGTCGCGATCGCTCGTACAATTCGGTCGGCTTTCGAACTTGCTGGCGTCGCGGTCAATGCACCCTAAATGACGAACAAAACCCGATCCTCGGCAATTCTCGGTGCGGCATTTTTGATGGCGACCTCGGCCGTCGGCCCCGGTTTCCTGACCCAGACCACCGTTTTCACCTCGCAGCTTTTAGCTAGTTTCGGGTTTGTCATCCTCATTTCCGTCATTCTCGACATCTTCGCCCAGCTCAACATCTGGCGTGTACTTTCGCTCACCGGAAAGCGGGCCCAGGACCTTGCGAACGAAACCCTCACGGGCTCGGGCTATGTACTTGCGGCAATGATCCTTTTCGGCGGCCTTGTTTTCAATATCGGGAATATTGCCGGGACCGGGCTCGGGCTGAATGCCGCCGCCGGGTTGTCGGTGGACGTCGGTGCCGCCGTTAGCGCATTTGTCGCGATCGTGATCTTCCTGCTTCCGGATGCGAATCGGTTCATGGATCACTTCGTCAAGGTCCTCGGCGTCGTCTTGCTCGCCCTGATCGTCCACGTTCTTTTTGTATCGCGTCCGCCGCTTGGAGATGCTGCTCTTCGCACCCTTCTGCCTACGACGATCGATGCTCGAGCCATCGTAACGCTCGTCGGCGGAACGGTCGGTGGCTATATCACGTTTGCGGGTGCTCATCGCCTGATCGACGCTGGCATCACCGGAAAAGAAAACCTCGGAGAGATAAATCGGAGCGCGGTTACCGGAATTTTACTTACGGCGATCATTCGCTTCTGCCTCTTCCTCGCGGCTCTCGGCGTGATCTCGATGGGATTTGCGATCGACCCTGCCAATCCGCCGGCGTCGGTCTTTCAGAATGCGGCCGGCGAGATCGGCCAACGGCTCTTTGGCATCGTTATGTGGTGCGCCGCAATTACATCCGTGATCGGAGCGGCATACACATCCATTTCGTTCTTGAAGACCTTCGGAACATGGACCGAATGGCGGACGCGGCTTGCCATCGTTCTTTTCATCGCCTTCTCAACCACCGTATTTCTCATCATCGGCCGACCCGTCACCGTTCTCGTTTGGGCTGGAACGATCAATGGCTTCATCCTTCCATTCGGCCTCGCCCTCATGCTCGTCGCCTCCCGCCGCCGCCCCGACATCGCAATACCCACCTGGCTCCAAGCCGCCGGCTGGCTCGTCGTCCTCATCATGGCAATCTTCAGTATTTCTGCGATCGTTACCTAAGGGATGCTTGTTAAAAAGAGAAAAAGCACGCCGTGAAGACGTGCTTTTCTAGTTCTGGTGATCCGACCAGGACTCGAACCTGGGACCCAATGGTTAAAAGCCATTTGCTCTACCGACTGAGCTATCGGACCAGACGGCCTTGCGGGCCGAATTGAAGATTTTACATACTGCGGTCTGCGATGGCAAGTTCCATCCGGACCTCAGCCCGTGAATACTGTGAGCCCGGGTCGATCGGCGTTTCAACGAACCCGAACTTTCTGTAAAGGGCGATCGCCGCGGGCAGCTTTGAATGAGTCTCAAGGAAAATTGTTCGGACCCCGTTCGCCTTCGCCAGTTCGATACAGGCCCGCATCAGGTGGTTCGCGATCCCTCGGCCCTGAAACGCAGGATCGACCGCCATTTTTGTAAGCTCGTAGGTATTCGTATCGGTCCGAACCATTGCCACGGTTCCCGCGACATCGCCATCAGCAAGAGCAAAGAACACCTCACCACCGGTCTCTACGATCTTTTCAAATGGTGCATCGAGCAACTCTCGGTCGTGCGGCTCAATGCTGAAGTGCTCTTCGATCCATCGATAATTCAGCCGGGCAAAATCCGCCGCAAAACGCTCATCGAACCCAACGACCCTGATCTGCGGCTCATCGCTCATTCTCACTAGTTCGCAAACCAGCCTTCCATTACCGAATCTTTGAGGATTATCGTCTGGTCCCGTTCCGGCCCGGTCGAGATCAGGCCGATCTCGACACCGACCTGCTCCGAAAGAAATCGAACGTACTTTTGTGCGTTTTCCGGAAGCTTGTCAAAGTCGGTAATGCCGAGCGTGTCGCTCTTCCAGCCCGGGAGCGTATCGTAGATCGGTTCGATCTGACGGAGGTCGTGCGAGACGGCGGGAAATGTATCGACCCGCTCGCCGCGAATGCTATACCCCACGCAGACCTTTATCTCTTCGAGCTCGTCGAGCACGTCTAGCTTTGTCAACGCGATCGAATCGAACCCATTGAGTTCGGCTGCATACCGCGTCGCGACCGCGTCGAACCAGCCGCAACGCCGCGGCCGCTTGGTCACAGAGCCATATTCGTTGCCGCGTTCGCGGATGAGATGGGCGATAGGCTCCTCGGTATCGAGCATCTCGGTCGGGAACGGCCCTTCACCGACGCGCGTCGCGTATGTTCTGACGATTCCCAGCACGCCCGTAATGTGATGCGGCGGAATACCCGCACCGACCGAGGCTCCACCGGCCGTCGGGTTCGATGAGGTGACGTAGGGATACGTTCCGTGATCGACGTCAAGCAGAGTCGCCTGCGCGCCTTCAAGCAAGATCTTCTTCTTGGATTTGCGAGCCTCGGCAAGAAAATGCGAGGTCTCGCAAACGAACGGACGAAGCCGCTCGACCAGCGGTGTTATCTCGGCGAGTATCTCATCCGCCCGAAGCGGCTGATTGCCGTAAAGCACGATAATTCGGTTCGCCTCTTCAAGGTTCCGCTCGATCCTAAGCTTCAGGATCTCCGGCGACATCGCGTCCGCAACGCGGATTCCACGCCGTCCGGCCTTGTCTTCATAAGCCGGCCCGATGCCGCGAAGCGTCGTGCCGATCTTCTCATTGCCGAGCCGTTCTTCCGAAGTATGGTCGAGCGCCCGATGGTACGGCATTATCAGATGTGCCCGGCTTGAGACCTTCAGCCTTTCCGGCGAGACCTCGACGCCCTGCTCGGCGATCTGATCGACTTCTTCAAAAAATGCCTTCGGATCAATGACCATTCCATTGCCGAGCACGCAGGTCTTGTCGTCGTGGATAATGCCCGAAGGAAGCAGCCGGAGCACGAACGCCCGGTCGCCGACATAAACGCTGTGGCCGGCGTTGTGCCCGCCCTGATATCGCGAAACGATGTCGAACCGATCCGCCAGCAGGTCCACGACCTTTCCCTTGCCTTCATCGCCCCACTGGGCGCCAATAATAACGATGATCATATCAATTTCCGGATGCCCGGCCGCGGAATTGCCATTCTCGCTTGAGCAGCGAATAAACGGCCCAATCGCCGAACCTGCCGTCCAAATATTCGACCTCGCGCAGAGTTCCCTCAAGCGTGAACCCGAGCTTTTCCGGTATTGCCCGGCTCCGCGCGTTCTCGACGTTGCAGTTTATCTGCACCCGGTTAAGTCCCATTGTATCAAAAAGATAGTCGATGAGGACACGGCAGCATTTCGTAACGACGCCTTTCCCCTCCATCTCACGGCTGATCCAATAGCCGACCGATGCCATCTTATTGGTCGTGTCCAGATGATGAAAGCCGATCGTTCCGACGAACTGCCCACGGTAAAGGATCAGAGCATCGAAACGGCCGTCCCGCGAGAATTCGTCGAGCGTCCGAAAAATGAACTGCTTCGCGTGTTCGAGCGAGTAGTCCTCGACAGCCCAAGGCATCCAAGGCCGCAACCGATCGAGGTTATCGCGGACCACAGCCGTCAATTCCTCCGCGTGATGCATTTGCGGAAGCGTAAGCTCAATATCGTCGTCGATCTTAAAAGCGAACATCAATTGGAAAGCGTCAGGCGGTAGAGGTCAACGTATTTTCGTGCGGCGTTCTCCCAGGAATTGTCGATCGACATTCCATTCCGGCGGATCACCTCTCTCGTCGCCGGATCAGCATAGGCGTAGAGAGCTTCGTAGATCCGTTCAACGAACCGGTCTGCCCTGAATGGCCCGAACTTGAAGCCATTCCCGCGGCCCGTTACGGCATCGAAGTTCTCGACCGTATCATCAAGCCCGCCGACCGCACGGACCACAGGGATCGTGCCGTAGCGCAGCGAATACATCTGGTTCAGCCCGCAAGGCTCGAACCGCGAAGGCATCAGGAAAATATCTGCCCCGGCCTCTATCTGATGAGCGAGCGGCTCGCTGTAGCCTACATAAACACCAACCTGCCGCGGCGCATGATCGCGAAGCCGCTGCAGAAACGTCTCGTACTGTTTCTCGCCCGAACCAAGGGCTATGAAGAAAGCTCCCGTCGCCAGGATATCGCCCGCCGCCTGCTGTATCAGCTCGATCCCCTTCTGCCCTGTAAGACGCGTTACGATAGCGATAACCGGGCGTTCTAGATCGAGCGGAAGCCCGAAACGCTCAAGAAGCTGCCGCTTGCACTCGGCCTTCCCGCTCATGTCGTTGATGTCGTAATGGGTCGGCAGTTCCGGGTCCGTAGCGGGATTCCAGACCTCAAAATCGACACCGTTCGTGATACCGATCAAACGGTTCGCTCTTTGCCGCGTCAGCCACTCAAGCCCGTAGCCGTATTCCGAGGTCTGAATTTCGTAGGCATACCGCCGCGAAACCGTGGAGAGCATGTCCGAGGTCTCAAGCCCGGCCTTCATCGCCGAGGCATAGCCGTTAAAAGCGAAAGCATTGCGGGCGAAGTCGCTTCCGAAGCCGAACTTCCAAAGGTCCTCGCTCCCGAAGCCGCCTTGATAGGCCATGTTGTGGATCGAGAAAACCGTCCGCGTTCGCCGCCAGTATTCATCCCAACGGCGGGCCGCCGCAACCTCGACCGCGCCGAAGCCGCAATGCCAGTCATTGAGGTGAACAATGTCCGGCGGCGGGCCAATGCGCTTCAAAAGCGTCAATGCTGCGTGGTTAAAAAAGGCGAACCGTTCGTGGTCCTCGCGGTAGCCATAGATCGAGTCGCGGTGAAAAAGCGACGGAGCGTCGATCAGGAACGTCGGCGAGCCGTTCGCCTCGCTATAAAATGCCTTAGCGTGGTATGTGCCGCCCCGCCAGTCGACATAAAGGTCATCGATCGCAGTTTTCCAGAGATGCTCGCCCTTCGTCTGCCAATAACACGGCGTGATGAGCACGGAATCAACACCGACCGCCTTCAACGCCTTCGGCAAAGCACCGGCGACATCGCCGAGCCCGCCGGTCTTCGAATATGGCACCGCCTCGGCGGAAATGACAGCTACACGCATATAAAAGTGGCCAGTGGTCGGTGGCCAGTTGTCAGAAGCTTGATCTTTTCGCTTCCGTTAACCGGCCAACAGCCACTGACCACTGACCACTGACCACTGACGACTGCCTAGGTCTGCATCGAGGCGAGGAACTCGGCGTTCTTCTTGGTCTTACCAAGGCGTTCGAGCACGACCTCCATCTGTTCGACCGGCGAGAGCGGATTAAGCACACGCCGCATGACCCAGATGCGGTTGAGGTCTTCCTTGCTGAGCAGAAGCTCTTCTTTGCGCGTTCCCGACCGCTGGAGGTCGATCGCCGGGAAAAGCCGTTTATCCGAAAGACGCCTGTCGAGGTGGATCTCGGAGTTACCGGTTCCCTTGAATTCTTCGAAGATCACATCGTCCATACGCGAGCCGGTGTCGATCAGCGCCGTTGCGATGATAGTAAGCGAACCGCCCTCTTCGATGTTGCGTGCCGCACCGAAGAAGCGTTTCGGCCGCTGCAGTGCGTTCGAATCGATACCGCCTGAAAGGATCTTGCCCGAGGGCGGAACAACGGCGTTGTGAGCCCGGGCGAGCCGTGTGATCGAGTCCAGAAGGATCACGACGTCGCGTTTATGCTCGACCAGCCGCTTGGCCTTTTCGATGACCATATCGGCGACCTGAACGTGCCGCGTCGGCGGCTCGTCAAAGGTCGAAGAAATGACCTCGCCGCGAACCGAACGCTGCATATCGGTCACTTCTTCCGGACGCTCGTCGATCAGCAGCACGATGAGCGTTACTTCCGGATGATTTTGCGTGATCGAGTTTGCGACCGTCTGCAAAAGCATCGTCTTACCGGTTCTCGGCGGTGCGACAATCAATGCACGCTGGCCTTTGCCGATGGGTGTTACAAGATCGATGACCCGTGCCGAAATGTTGTCCGACGAGGTTTCCATCTTGAGTTGCTCATCGGGATAGAGCGGCGTCAGGTTGTCAAAAAATATCTTCTCCCGTGACGTCTCCGGAGCCTCGAAATTGATCGCTTCCACCTTGATCAGCGCAAAATAGCGCTCGCCTTCCTTCGGCGGGCGGATCTGGCCTGAGACAGTGTCGCCGGTCCGGAGGTCAAATTTGCGTATTTGCGACGGGCTGACGTAAATGTCGTCCGGGCCGGGGAGATAGTTGTATTCGGGTGCGCGGAGAAAGCCAAAGCCATCAGGCAGCGTTTCGAGAACGCCTTCCGAGAAGATCAAGCCGCTCTTTTCCGTCTGTGCCGCAAGCAGCTTGAAGATCAGTTCCTGCTTGCGGAGGCCGGTCGCCCCTTCAATTCCCATTTCCTTCGCGATATGCGTCAGTTCGCTGATCGACATATCCTTCAGGTTGGCGAGGTTAAGAAGTTCCCCGGTCGCGCCGTTGTTTGCGGCCGGCTTTTCAGCCGCTGCCGGTTTCTCATCGGCGTTTTCCGATGCTGCGGTCTCGACCGCTTCGGGATTAGAGGGAGTCTCGTCCTTTGCGGCCGATTTACCCCTGCGGGTGGTGGTAGTTTTGGTTGCCATTATCTTTTAGCAGAGTTTGGAATCAGTGCTCCTTATTCCATCGAGTTCCGGTCAGAGGTTTCCGGGCGGACGCGCCGAAAAACGGCTTCAAGATTTACACGGAGGTATTCGTATGGAAATGAACGCAGTATTAGTAAGAATAAGCGGAGAGCAAATCCGCAGAAACCTTTAGGATCAAGGAATAACCTATTGTTTACACCATTCGGCGATGGAAAGCAAATATTTTTTTCAATATTTTTCAAGGGCCTCGGAAATTCGTGCCCAGAGCTTATCGCGGCCCTTTCCCGTTTCGGACGAGTAAGCGAGGATATCGTCGGCGCCGAGCGTTTCCTTGATGAGCTTGAGGCTTTGATTCAGTTTGTTCGCCGAGAGTTTGTCGGCTTTTGTAGCGACCACGATATGCGGCCGCTGATTTTCGACCAACCAGTCGAAAAGCTCGATATCGAGTTCAGAGGGCTTATGCCGCGAATCGACGAGTTGGACGCATAAGGCAAGTTCTGCACGCGTCTCCAGGTAATCGCCCGCCAGTTTTCCCCATTCCTGCCGCATCGCCTTCGGGACCTTTGCATAGCCATAGCCCGGCAGATCTACGAAGTAGAAAGCTGAATTAACGAGAAAATAATTGATGCTCTGCGTTCGTCCGGGCGTCCGCGAGGTCCGGGCGAGGCCCTTCCGAAGCAGCAGCGAATTGAGAAGCGATGATTTGCCGACGTTCGACCTGCCGAGAAATGCAATCTCCGGCAGGCCGTCCGTGACCAGATGTGAGGCGTCAAACGCGCTCTTTACGAAATCGGCCGAGGCGATCTTCATGGCGTGAGTGCGCTGTCGCCAAGCGAAGGCTGTTCGACCATCGTGACAACATGCGGCACGACCGATTCGCCGTCCTGGGGACGTTCGATCGCGACCTTCAGCACCTCGTCGATCGTATCAACGAGAGTTATCGTCAGGTCATCGCGAACTTCCTCCGGAATGTCCGCCAGGTCCTTCTCGTTCTCCCGCGAGAGCACAAGTGTCCGCAGGCCGAAGCGATGTGCCGCAAGCAGCTTCTCTTTGACGCCGCCGATCGGCAGAACCTTTCCGCGGAGCGTGATCTCGCCGGTCATGGCCACATCATGGCGGGCCTTCGTCTTGGTCAACGCCGAGACCATTGCAGTCGCGATCGTGATGCCGGCACTTGGGCCGTCCTTCGGGATGGCTCCTTCAGGCACGTGTATATGCAGATCCTTTTCGCGAAATTCCTTGTTGTCGATGCCGAGTTCTTCTGCACGCGAACGAACGCAGGTCAACGCCGCACGGGCCGATTCCTGCATCACCTCGCCGAGCTTTCCGGTTAGCGTGACGTCGCCTTTGCCGGCGACGAGCGTCGCTTCGACCTGCAGAACGTCGCCGCCGACCTCGGTCCACGCAAGCCCGTTGACCAAGCCGATCTCGCTCGTCCTCGCAACGTCCTGTTTGCGGAAGCGGATCGTGCCGAGCAGTTCGCGTACCTTCTCCGCATCGATCACAACGCGAAAATCCTCTTTCGACTCGGCGACCACGAACTTGCGGGCGATCTTGCGTAGGCAGGAACTCAACTCGCGTTCAAGGCTGCGGACGCCCGCCTCTCGGGTGTAATGCCTGATCGTCTCAAGTATCCCGTCGTCGGTAAACGTAACCTTATCCGGATTGATACCGTTATTCTCACACTGCTTCGGGATCAAATGCCGCTTTGCGATCTCGACCTTCTCCCGCTCGGTGTAACCCGAGAGATTGAGTATCTCAAGCCTGTCCTGCAATGCCGGCGGGATGGTGTGCAGAACGTTCGCCGTCGCGATGAAAAACACGTTCGAGAGGTCGTAATCGACGTCCAAATAGTGGTCGCGGAACGTATCGTTCTGTTCCGGGTCGAGCACCTCGAGCAAAGCCGCACTCGGGTCGCCGCGGAAATCGCGCCCGAGCTTATCGACCTCATCGAGAAGTATCACGGGATTTACGGTTCCGGCCCGCTTCATTAGCTGGATGATCTGGCCGGGGAGTGCCCCGATATAAGTACGCCTGTGCCCGCGGATCTCGGCCTCATCGTGGACGCCGCCAAGCGCAAGCCGCATGAACTTTCGGCCAGTCGCATTCGCGATCGACTTGCCGAGCGAGGTCTTACCGACACCCGGAGCTCCGACAAAGCACAAAATGGTTCCTTTCGGGTTCTTGACCAATTGCCGGACGGCGAGAAACTCAAGGATGCGTTCCTTGATCTTCTCAAGCCCGTAATGGTCTTCGTTCAGCGTGCGTTCGGCCTCAATAAGGTTCTCGATCTCGTCCGAGCGGTCTTTCCACGGAACGTTCAAAAGCCATTCAATGTATGTCCGCGAGACCGTGCTTTCGGCCGACATCGGCGGCATCGCTTCGAGGCGAGCGATCTCCTGCATCGCCTTGTCGCGAGCCTCCTCGGTCATGCCCGATTCTTCGACCTTTTTCTTCAGCTCTTCGAGCTCGGCCTTCTCGTCCTTTCGCCCAAGTTCCTTGTGGATGGCCTTGATCTGTTCGTTGAGGTAATACTCCCGCTGATGCTTGTCCATCTGCTTCTTGGTGCGGGCGTGGATGGCACGGTCAAGCTGCCGCTTTTCGATCTCTTGTTCAAGGATCTCGATGAGCTGCGTCAATCGGCTGGAGACCGAGAACGTCTCAAGCAATGCCTGCTTTTCCTCAACGCTTATCCGCAGATGAGAGGACATCGAATCCGCAATGTGCGAGGCCGAAACGCCGCGAAGACTTGCATGCAAGGCATCCGTATAGGCATCCGGCGAAACGCGGAGAAACTGCTCGACCTGCGTATGAATCTTCTGCAAAAGCCCGTCCGTGCGGAAGCCCGATTCGTCCGTTGACTGCACCCGCCGGACATACGCGAAAAACATCCCGTCGTCGTCCTGTTCGATCTTTACGGATTGCCCGCGCTCGCGGCCTTCGACGACGACCTTGATCTGCCCATTCTCTTGACGCTGCGCCTGAAGGATCCGGCCGAGCGTTCCGACCTGATAGATCTCATCCGCCGAGGGCTCGTCGATCGTTGCATCGTGCTGGGTCGCAAGAAAAATGTCCCGCTCGCCAGCCATCGCCTGCTCAAGCGCTCGGACGCTGCTTGGGCGGCCGATCTTAAATGCGACCTTGGTCGAGGGAAATATCACAACGTCCCTGATCGGGACCATCGGATATCGTTTCAAGTCGGAAGGCATCTCGTCGGAAAATTCCTGCATAACACTTTCAGAACAAATTGGTTGACTGTCGTTGCTAGACTTGTTCGGCCGGCTGGTACATAAACATTTACGCAAAATCGCCGCCGGATTGCAATGGCAAATGTCGCCGCCGCGGCCAAGGCGGAACAAGGCGTTGAATGATTTTGCCTATTAAAGAACCATTATCTCCGGAATTCTATTTTCCTCTCCCAACTCGAAACAAATGCGAAAAAAGGCCGGCCCTTTTCTTAGGCCGGCCCCGTTTAATTTCCGTTCTTCACAGAAAAGCCGCTTCTACGGTTCAAAGAGTTCTGTTTTTTCCGCCGTGGCAAATGCGACCGTTCGCCCGCGATAGTTCAGGATATTGACCTTCACAAATCCGCGTTGCGTCGCAAATGCATATGCCTTTTTCAGGACTTCCGTTCGCTCAGCTTCCGAAAGCCCGTCCCAGGTCGGTTCGGTCACGCCATAGAAGGTGTCGCCCGCGGTCTTTCCGACTCTCAGATGCTGGCGAAGATCGGTTCCGTTCAGGTCAACCTCAGCCGCCGCGATCGTCGGCTTCGCGGATTCCTCCATGTAATTTGCCCAAACGAACACTCCGACGCTCGCGGATATGATCAGGAACGCCCCGAGCAGCAGCCATTTGTTGACCCGGAACGCGAGGAACCCGACCGGCTTTTCCTTTTCGACCGGTTCGAACGTCCGCGTAGCAGAAACGTCGATCTTTTGCTTGACGCGTCCTTCGTCGCCGTTGCCGCGTTCAAAAACGTCACGCAACAGGTAGGTCTTACCTGTTGCGCTTGAGATGAGTTGATCGATCTCGGTGCCGAACTTTCCGTCAAGGTCCTCGAAACGATTTGTTTCCCGGGCCGCTTCGGCAAGCGCAATGAACCGATTTCCGAGCCTTAAGTTGCACTCGATGACGGCCGCAAGAACCTCGGCAACGAACATCAGCTCACCTGCCTCGTGTTTCAATCGCCGAACGCTCTCAAATACTCCGGTCCTGAGCAGATCATCAAACGATTCCGCAGCTTCGGCCCTTTCAGATGTTTCGCGAAGCCCGGCGATCAGCGGCAGGATCTGGTCTTCGTGCTCTGCGATCGTATAGAGACTCACGGCGGACCAGTTCTCATAGAGTGTCCGAATGTGCGGGACTACATCGCCGCGGTCAAAAAGTAGCCGCCGGCGTTCGCGGTCGTCATCGCGGGAGAAGAGCCGCGTCATTACGAACTCGAACTTTTCGATGGAAAGATCTGTTACCGGGCCGTTTCTGTAGAACCTTGCAAGAGCGATCAATGCCTGTGAACTCAAAGGCGGGCGTGAGTTCTCGCAAAATCGCCGCAGGTTTGCGACCGTGATGTCGCGGTCGCGCTCGGCAAGCGAGGCCGACCATTTTTGTGTCTCCTGTAGGAGGTCATACTCGGCCTCGGCCGTTTCCGGTGTCCGACCGCCGTCGAGTGCGGTCAAGAACCGGTGCAGTGCCTTTTTTGCCGCGAGGTCGTCATACGGGCTCGGCACGACCTTGAGATGTTCGCGTTCGATACCGGCCAGGACATGCTCGACCATTTGCAGGCCCATGACCTCTTCATTTGCTCGGCGGCGTAGAAATTCATTCGGGTCCTTCGCTTTCGCGATATGCGGCATATCGCCGCCGGTGTTTGCAACAGCGTCGATGCCATCGTCCTCATCGGCGAGTTCGAACCCCGACTCGACAACGTCGAAGTCTTCGGCGTGAACTTCCTTCACGGGTTCCGCCGTCGGGATCAATGCTTCAGCGGGAAACGATTCGGCTCCTGAGGGGACCGGAGGGGCGGGCATTTGGTCAAACGCTGCGGGATCCTTTGCGGCCTCGATGAACGTCGATTCAAGGAGGTTCTCATCTTTGAGCTCTTCAACGAGGTCTTCAAATACGTTCATGGGTTTTCTACACCTAAGCGGAGAGGATGGCGCCGAGCGGGGGGGAAACGCTTGTTACTCGGCGCCGGAGAGAAACTTTTACGGAAGGATCTGTACGATCTCGCCCGTCTGGTTCAGTTCGTACCGGTACACGATCGAATCGGCCGAACGCGTTGCAGCTACCGTGTACTCGGTCCGGAGTTGAGCATCGGTCGGAGTTCCGGGAACCATTTCGAGGACATACTCGCCGCGGACGACGCGTTCACCGGCCGTTGTGCCAAGAATGTGCGAGAGAGTTGTATTGATCTCGGTTATTCGGCCGAAGCGGTTATTCTGAGAAAAGAACCCTACTTGGGCGCTTGAGATCGTCCGGAGAGTAGCGAAAGTGGTCCCATTTTCGGCGGCCCGGATGCCCTTCTGAAAGGCCGGAATGGCCAACGCGGCTACCACACCTACGATCACAACAACGATCAATAGCTCAACAAGCGAGAAACCCTCTTGATTTTTCTTTGTCATCACAAAGCCTCTTTTAGTCGACCATTATTCGTCCGGAACGTGCGCAACAGCATCGAGTGACATTTTTTGACACCACTTTTTGCCATTTTGACCGATTGCGTCGCTCCGGATCTTCACAAAACTACGATAAATACTGCTTATTCCTTGGCAAAACACCGATCGTTCGGGCTTTCGCCGCTGACGTATTCGCAAGCGGCGTGCCAACAATTTCCGTAGGCGGCCACGCACCTGGCACCGACGAGATGGCCGATATAAATGCTTGAAAAAAAGGGGCTTTTATTTTTCTTGGATTTTTATTACACTCTGTATTTTTGTTATTGCGTTAATTTTGTCGCTTATCGCGGCCTTTGAGGGAAAGAATTGAGTTCTGTAACCGAACAAACGACCGAGACTTACGGCATAGAGAACTGGGGTGCCGGCTACTTTGGCGTCAACCGCAAGGGCAACCTCATTGTCCGTGCTCCGGAGGACGAAAAGTTGACCGCGGATGTTAAAGAGATCATTGACGATCTTCGCCGCCGCGGTGTCACTACCCCCGTGCTTTTACGGTTCCCTCAGCTTCTTGCCGGCCAGATCCGCAAGCTGCACACCTCGTTCAAAAAGGCCATCAAGGAATTCGACTACGAAGGCGGCCACCTCTGCGTTTACCCGATGAAGGTCAACCAGAACCGTGCCGTCATCGAGGAGTACCTTCGCGAAGGCTCGCGTTACGGCTTCGGCCTTGAGGCGGGTTCGAAAGCCGAGCTCTACGCCGCTCTTGCACTTGACCAATCAAAGGATTCCCTGCTCGTACTTAACGGCTTCAAGGACCGTGACTTTGTCGAGCTTGCTTTCGCCGGTGCACGTGCGGGCAAGAATGTCGTCATCGTTATCGAAAAGATGAGCGAGCTTCGCCACGCTCTCGCGATCGCCGCCGATCTTGAGGCCGAGAACCCCGATGCCCATATGCCGATGCTCGGCGTTCGGGTGAAGCTTTATTCGAAGGGTTCGGGCAAATGGGAGAAATCTGGCGGCGAGGCTGCAAAATTTGGCCTCACCACCACCGAGATCCTCGACGTGATCCGTCAGCTTAACGATGCCGGCAAGACGTCGATGTTAAAGCTGCTCCACTTCCATATCGGCTCGCAGCTTACTGACATCAAGCGGATCAAGAACGCAATGAAAGAGGCGGCCCGCACTTACGCGAAGATCCGCCAAATGGGCATTGAGATCGATTATCTCGACGTCGGCGGCGGCATGGCCGTTGATTATGACGGTTCACGAACCTCATTCGAAAGCTCGGCGAACTACAATGCTCAAGAGTTCGCCAATGACGTCATCTACGTCATCAAAACGGTCTGCGACGATGAGAATGTGCCTCACCCGACAATAATCCAGGAATCCGGACGGTATCTGTCTGCGTATCACGCGATCCTCGTCACGAATGTGCAGGACGAGATAGAAACGGTCGTCGAGGACATCACCCCTTTGACCGTTGATGCCGACGACCCGCAGGTCGTCAAAGAGCTTTACGACCTTCGCGAGACGATAAACGCCAAAAATCACCGCGAGTATTACCACGACGCCCTTGAGCACCGCGAAGAGCTTTTCACGATGTTCAATCTCGGCCTGATCGACCTGGAAGATAAAGGCAAAGGCGAAGTGCTTTTCTGGGACGTCTGCGAACGTGCGGACCAGTTCGCCCAGCAGAAAAAGTACGTTTCGGAGGAGTTTGACGACCTTCGGCGGTTGCTTTGCGTGAAATATCTCGCAAATTTCTCGGTTTTTCGGTCGATGCCGGACAATTGGGCGCTCGAACAGCTCTTCCCGATCGTCCCGATACATCGACTCAACAAAAAGCCGACGGAATATGCTACGCTATGTGATATCACGTGCGATTCGGACGGCATTGTTGATAAGTTCGTTGACCTGCACGATGTTAAGAACGTCCTTGAGCTGCACACGCTAAATTCCGGCGAGCCTTATTATCTCGCAATGATGCTGGTCGGGGCGTACCAGGAAGTGATGGGCAACAATCACAACCTCTTCGGCGTGCCTCATGAGGCTCACATTTTTATCGGCGAGGACGGCCACATAATCAAGAAAGTGATCTATGGCGCAACGCTCGGCGAGGCTGTGGCAACGGCTCGCTTTGACGCCGTTCAGCTCCACGATCAATTCCGCCGTTCAGTGATGCAGCGGATAAAGGACGGTGTTCTTTCAACGAAAGAAGGCACCGATCTTATTGAATATTACGAGAATCAGGGCGAGAGCTACACGTATCTCTCACACAACGGCACCGTCTGATCTCAAACGAACGATTTAGTCTTACGCAATCTTCAGTGTTGGAGAAACTATGGTAACTCAAAAGAAAAATAAGGCCTCAAAATTCCTCACCGTACCGACGAGGCCTGTTCCGATCGACCGCGACCGCTCTGTCGCCGGTCTTTTGGAGAAAATGGAAGGCGCCGGCTTTGGCGCGAAGCAGTTGGCTGAAGCCCATCGCATTTGGCTCGATATGCTCGATGACAATTCGACCATATACCTGTGCGGCTCGGGCAACCTCGTTTCGTCGGGCATGCGCCGGCTGCTGGCTTATGTGGTGAAGAACCGCTTTGTTGACGTGCTTGTGCTTTCAGGCACCGTGCTTTTTCAGGACATTCACGAAACGCTCGGGCGAAATCATTTTCAGGGCCATCCGAGCATGAGCGACGAAGAACTCGACGCCTCGGACGTTGCCCGCATCGGCGACGTTCTCGCGAACCGCGAGGAGTACCAGGAAGCCGACGAGTGGATCGGCAGCGTCGTCAACCAGCTTGAAACGACCCGGCCGTACGCGGTCCGCGAGTTCCTCCATCTGGTCGGCCGCGAACTGGCCGAGATCGCCAATGAGGACGGCCTCCTGACCGCGGCATATAAATCACGCGTTCCGGTCTTTTGCCCCGATCTGCTCGGAAGCGAAATGGCCGCCGGGATCGCCCGGGCACGCTTTGAAAAGAAGCTGCAGCTTAGCCTCGATATCTCGCAGGACACGCTCGAAATGATGCAGATCGCCCAGAAAACACGCAATTCGGCGATCATCACGCTCGGCTCTAATTCGAGCCAGAACATGCTCAACGTAGCCGAGATCACGTCGTACCTGACCCGCTCAAAGCTCCGCGGCCACAAGTACGCGATCTCGATCACGACCGATTCCGTTCCGCTTTCGACCCGGACTCCTTCGTTCGGAGGAACGCACACCGAGACCTTCGGCAAGCTGCTTAAGGGAGCCACGACCGCTTACGTACCGGCCGATCCCTCGATCGCTTTGCCGATGATCATCACGGCGCTCTCGCAGACCGCTGCGAAGTTCATGAAGGGCAGAAAGCGCCCGAACTTCAGCTTCTCGGGCAGCACGATGAGCATTGACGTTCCGTAAACTACAAACAGCAAAATAAAAAGGGCGGCCCGCGAGCCGCCTTTTTTACTTTCTGATCGAACTCGAACTTACCAATCGCCCTTAACGTGCTCGGCATAATAGCCGGCATCGGTAAGCCGTTGGTGAACCTGCTCGCCGTGTTCCGCATCGCGGACCTCGAGTATCACTTCGATCCCTACACTCCCGAGCGGCGCAAGCCAGATCGCCCGCTGGTGATAAACCTCGATCACGTTCGCGTGCTCCTCGGCAACGATCTTGAGCATTCCGGCAAGTGAGCCCGGCCTGTCCGGCACAAGTATCCTCAGAATGATGTAGCGGCCGTTGCGGACCAGTACCTGCTCAATAACGCGAGCAAGCAAATTTCCGTCAATATTTCCGCCGCAGAGCACCGAGCAAACGGTATCGTCGCTCGCCACCTTGATCCGCCCGGCAAGCAACGCCGCAGCACCGGCTGCACCGGCTCCTTCAACGACCAACCGCGTGTTCTGCGCAAGATGGTAAATGGCCGCCGCGATCTCTTCCTCGGTCACCTCAACGATCTCGTCAACATATTCACGAATGATGTTTAGCGTCCGCTCGGCCGGCCTTTTGATCGCGATACCGTCCGCGATCGTCGATTGATGCGGCACCTCGATCGGTTCGCCGGCCTCGATCGAGACCCGCATTGACGCGACGTTCTTTGCCTGAACACCATAAACCTTCACTCCTGGCAATAAATGTTTCGCGGCGATGGCAACTCCCGAACAGACGCCGCCGCCGCCGATCGGCGCTACGATGACGTTCGCATTCGGCAGGTCCTCCGCGATCTCAAA
>CAZGLZ010000024.1:0-30494 GCA_964526245.1 uncultured Chloracidobacterium sp.
GTCGCTTCCAGCTTTTCGAGTGCCCGCTGTCTTCGGCTATAGAGTACGCTCATCAGCACACCCGCGACAACCAAAAACATTCCGGCAATCGAGAAAAGTGTCTGAGGCTCGCCGAAGATGATCCAGCCAATCGACACCGCATAAACCAGGCCCGTGTAATTTACGATAGCCACTCCGGCAACCGCTTCACGCTGAAGAGCATTGGTCAGAAACATCTGTCCGAGCTGTGAAAAGACGCCGATCAGGAGCAGATAGAACCAATCCCATCCGACCGGCGTAGTCCAGTTGAAAAGAAGGCTTATCCCTCCTGCTACAACACCGACAAGCTGGAAATGAAGCACGACTGTTAGCGGATGTTCCTTGCCTTTCAGCGTCCGGACAAGGTTGTATGCTACGCCTGAAAAGAACGCCGACGCGACGCCCAGGATCGCATAAAAGGCTGAAACGCGGGCATCGAGCTGCTGGATCAAGATCACTCCCGAGAACGCAACGGCGTAAAAAAGCCACTGAAGCGGGCGAACACCTTCTTTCAAGAGAAATATAGCGATGATGGTCGTGAAGATCGGCGAGAGATATTGAATGGTCGTGGCGGTCGCGAGCGGTACGTTCTGGACCGTCAAAAAGAAGAAATAAAGTGCCGTCGTTCCGAAAAGCCCCCGTAGCAAGAGAAGCGTTCGGTTCGAGCCGACCCAATCGGCCCCGGCAATTCGAAGCCCATAGAAGCAGAAGGCGGAAGCGATCACGCAACGAAAGAAAACGATCTCCATCGCCGGGAGATGCGCGACCTGTTTGACGAAAACGTTGGCGAGAGCGAACGAGAGGGTCGAAAGGAACATCGCCCTAACGCCCGCTGTAAGGAATGAATTATCGTCGCTCACGGAAGTTTTCTGGAAGGACGGGAGCAGCCGCAGTCCGCTGAGCATTTTCCACCTCGGCGAAAGGCCGAACTTCGGCGGATCAGAGTTGCGATGCCAAAGGCCGCCGCCGCTGCAACAGCAAGGTAAACAAGTATCGCCTGGAAGGAAAGCTCCATATGATCACTAGGAAAAACCGAGCAGCCGACCGCCCTGATAAGTTACAAACGCCCCTAAATATGCAAGGACCGTCATATAAACGACCATAAATAGCGGCCATCGCCAACTGTTGGTCTCCCGCCGGACGATCGCGACCGTGCTCATACACTGCATCGCTAGCACGAAAAAGACCATCAATGAGATAGACGTAAGAGGCGTCCAAACCGGCAACCCATCCGCCCGCTTCGCATCGCGGAGAGCAGAAGCGAGTCCGTCGGTCTCGTCCGCATCACCGCCAACATTGTAAAGAATACTGAGCGTCGAGACCAGAACCTCGCGGGCGGCAAAGCTCGCGATCAAAGCAACGCCGATCTTCCAGTCATAGCCCAGAGGTTCGATCGCCGGCTCTATCGCATGGCCGAGCCGGCCGGCAAAGCTGTTCTCAAGCTGATCGCTTGCGACCGTCTCGGTTCCCGGCTCGGCGGCTCCACCTCGCGGGAAATAGGCCAGGGCCCAAAGGATGATCGAGATCGCGAGGATCACCGTGCCGGCTCGTCGAACAAACAGTCCGGCCCGCTCGAGCACGTTCGAAAGCACAGTCCGAACGCTCGGCATTCTGTATGGCGGAAGTTCCATCATGAACGGCGGTGTCGGCGCTTTGAGAACCGTGCGCTTCAGAATGAAGGCAACGACGATCGCGACCACGATGCCGAGGAGATACATCCCGAGCATTATCACCGCGCCCAGCGAAACAAAACCGAACACCGTTTGCCCGCCGAAGAATGCCGCTATCATGAGGACATAGACCGGAAGTCGTGCCGAACAGCTCATGAACGGAGCGATCATTATCGTCGCCAACCGGTCGCGTCTGTCTTCAATCGTTCGGGTTGCCATGATGCCCGGGATCGCGCAGGCAAAGCTGCTGATAAGGGGCAGAAATGCCTTGCCGTGGAGCCCGATACGGCTCATTAGCCGGTCGAGCAAAAACGCCGCCCGCGCCATGTATCCGGTATCTTCGAGGATCGAAATAAATACAAAAAGCAGGATGATCTGAGGAAGAAATACAAGTATACCGCCGACGCCTGCAATAACGCCGTCAACTAACAGGTCGGCCAAAATACCTTCGGGCAAAATGCCTCTTGCTCCTTCGCCCAGGGCACCGAACCCGGCCTCAAGCAGATCCATCGGCAATGTTGCCCACGAAAAGATGGCTTGAAAAACCACCAGTAGTATGCCAAGCAAAACAAGCAGACCCCAGAATTTGTGTGTAAGGACGGAATCGACGCGATCCGAGAAACGATGCGCATCGACATCGTTGTGTTTCACCGCTGATTGGACGATGCCTGATATGTAACGGTAACGGGCGAAAACCTCGCTCCCCTCGCCGGAAAGTTCGGCCGCAAGACCCGTCGGGATCTCTTGCGACGTTCCAACGGCTCCGGCAACGGAATCCGCAAGTTCTGATATTCCCGTTCCCTTGCGAGCATCGACCGGAATAACAGGAACGCCAAGTCCCTTAGATAGCATCTCAATGTCGACGACGTGTCCCTGTTCTTCGAAAAGGTCCATCATCGTCAGAGCGACGACAACGGGCGTTTCGTGCTCGATGATCTGGGTTATGAGGTAAAGATTTCGTTCAAGATTGGTCGCGTCTACGACCGCAACGATCGCATCCGGGCTAACCGGCGACGCAGACGAACCGCGGAGAACATCACGAGCGATCTCCTCGTCCATTGACGTTGCGTCAAGGCTATATAGCCCCGGGAGGTCGACCAATTCGGCCGGAGCATCTCCAAGGGTCCAACGGCCGGAGCGCCGCTCGACAGTAACGCCCGGGTAATTTGCGACCTTGTGCCGCAGCCCTGTTAGCGCATTGAAGAGCGTCGTCTTGCCGGCGTTAGGATTGCCCGCAAGCGCGATCACGCGGGTTCGCGTTTGATGTTCAGCCCCGTCCATTTGCGCTTGCCGGGTCGATCTCAACGACCGCCGCCTCCTCCTTTCTCAGGGCCAAATTATATCGGAGCAGGCGAACCTCGACGGGATCGCCGAAAGGAGCGTGTTTGATAACAGAAACGCGGACGCCGGGGACTACGCCAAGCTCGCTGAGCCTTCGGCCGACACGGGAACTATCATCGACCGATGTAACTGTCCCGGAACTCCCGGCGGGCATGTCGGAAAGCTTCATTGATGAAAGTGTAATCTAATTGAAAACCACTTTCAATTTGTCGTTGGGTCAATTCTTTGAGGTTCCCTTGGCGGAGCCGGAAGACGAAATTGAATATCGATCAGGTCGAACTCAAAATTACCGAGAGTGAATTTGAGCGGCGTTCGTGCAGCATCGAGACCGAGCCAGAGCCGCGGCATCAGGCGGTCGAGTTCGGGATTTTGCGGAATGAGCGTTATCTGCTGTGCGGGCCGCTGCTCACCTCGGTTTTGCAGAGCCTCGGCCTGACCGGGGCGAAGTATAAAAACGGTCGCCCGGTCTCGCCAAAAAACGGATACGCGGGTATCGTTCACCGGATTTTTTGAATCGCTGCTCGGCTTAAGGTTGAAAGATCGAGCTGCGTAAAGAAGCGACAAAACGCTATGGGTCGCAAACGGCGCTTCGGAGCGATTGCCGTCATGAATAATGACATTCGTCGCCCGGTCGAGGGTCGCGGTGTGTGACATCGCAGCGAGTGCTCCTGAAAATCGCACTTCCGTCTTGAACGGAATGATAGTTCCCGGGTCGACGAACGTAACGATAGAGTCGCCATTCCGGAGAGCGGAGGACGACCCCGGAAGATCCGAAAGTCTTGCCGCGATGCGCAGCGAATCGACGCCATCAAATTCCCTTCGTTCTTCGACAGCGACGGTCAGAATTCCGGAATCATTGCCCGCCTCGCGGACACGAAAACGCAAAGTCTCCCCAAGAACGAATGGAAGATCTCGCGAGATCGGCTGATTGTCCTGGTAAGGCGTCGGAGTCGGAACCGGCGTTGGGGTCGGAGTCGGTGTCTGGACAATGACCGGCGTTGGCGTCGGGGTTTCGGTTCGCTCCTCGACGGTCACAATACCGGAGATCTCGACGCGTAGTTCTCCCCGCGGTGTACGGGCTCGCATCAGGACGGGGATCTGCCGTTCGTCGCTGGTCAAATTTATGCGAACATCCGACATCCCAAGCGTTGCGAAATACTCGCTCTGCAACGACGCAGTGTTCGTATCGAACTCACCGGCCGGGAGCGTCAGCTTCTCTGCACCGGTTACGGCGGAGGTCAGCGTGTACGCTCGGCCACCTTCACTGAAGGTCAAATTGGCTGATCCGTTCGATTGCCGCAGCCGAAAAAGTGCAGCTACGAGGTCGAGCGGAGCGGCGGGATCGCCACGATGATCGATCGTTGTCTCGATCGGGATAACGGCAGAGGCGTCCGTTCGCCGCTGAAATAGCGGCAATCCGGTTTCAGCAGAGACAAAGGTAGTTCGATCCTCGTCGAAAAGGAAGAATGCCGCGGTCGCAAAATTGAGCGAACGCGTTCGAAACCTGAGTTCGAAGGAAGGCTTTCCATCCAATAAACCTGACGAAACGACCTGAGTCTCGGCGAATGCCACGTCATCAAACTTGTCCAACGAAACTCGATAGGTCAGCTTTTCACCAACTCGGAACTTCGGCTGCTGTGCCGATGTCCCGTGCCCCAAAAACAGAAAGCTGCAAAGCACGACGAGCGCGGCTAAGCCGAGAAAACCCGGGCCGTTGAGGATCTTTATTAAAGTGGCGTTTATCAGATCGAGCTTCCCCTTGAAGATCATTTTACCGAGGCGATCGCACTTACGATGCTTTCCGCCGCTGCGCGCCTGTCGTTCGCATTCGTGATAGGCCGGCCGACGACAATATAGTCCGAGCCAGCCGCCACGGCGGCCTCCGGTGTCATTACACGCCGCTGGTCATCGTTAGTTCCATCCGACGGACGTATTCCGGGCGTCACGGTAACGCAATTTGCCGTGACCGGATCTTGCCGGATCGCCGCAACCTCGCGGGCCGACGCAACAACGCCATCGAAACCACTAGCGGCAGTCAACCGGGCCATTCTCAACACCGCTTCTTCTTCCGTACCGCCAATACCAAGCTCGGCCAAAACCGCCGCATCGCTGCTCGTCAAAAGAGTTACGGCGATCAGGATAGGCCGATTATGGCCTTCTTTCGCGCAAACGTCGTTTACCGCGTCCGCGGTTCGGGACATCATCTCGCGGCCGCCGAGAGCGTGAACATTCATCATCCATATCCCGAGACGGGTGGCCTCGACCGCCGCATTCGCGACCGTGTTCGGGATATCGTGATACTTGAGGTCGAGGAAAACTCGGTGCCCCGCGGCAGAAAGTTCACGAACGAGGTCAGGCCCCGCAGACGTAAATAGCTGCATTCCGATCTTAAAGGAACCGACCGACCCGCTGAGCTCCTCGACCGCGGCCAAGGCTGAAGCTCGATCCGGGACGTCAAGTGCCACGATCAGGCGTTCGTGCGGTTCCATCGTTAGAATTCTTTCGGGTGCGGGTTTTGTCACGCAGCTTCTTTTGAAAGATCAATCAAGGTCCAGCGGGTTCTTGAAAGGGTCTTTTGATTTGGTGTCTGCCTTCTTAAGGGCTTCCTGGAATTTCTCCTCAAGCAGCCGTTCGCGGTCCTTCATCGAGGCCATCTCCTGGGCAAAAAGCTGATCACGAAGCTCTTTCTGCTTTGAGAGTTCGCCCTTCAGTTCGTCGAATGAGCCGAGAACTTTTTTCTTTTCCTCGTGCGAGAGAACGCTTCCGGTCATCGCATCGACCGTGATCGTGGCTTCGCAGCAGGGACAGACTATCGAGAATTTATCCATTCCGGAAAAAAGTATACATCAATTGTTCGGGCGTCCGGGGAAAACGTTCGGAACCTTTGCCGGATTGTTTCCGCCCTTACCCGGTGCTGTGGCCGGCGGAGGCGTCGGGGTTGGCGGCGGCGTGAGCCCGGCCGCGAGTATGAAATCTGTTACCGAAACGCTTGCGATCTGCCTAAAACGGTTCGGATCGGCGTCAACCACCTTTCCGTTCTTCAAATAGATCTTGACCCGCGAGCCTTCGGAAGTTGTGATGCGTTCGACCTTGTTTATCTGCGGATGCGAGCGGAACTGCCGCGTTTCGGTCGCCACGTCGGTCAGCTTCGTCGAATAGGTCGAATCGTCCGGAGCAGGCCGGGCGAGCGGTTCGGCCCGCTGGCCGGGATGAACCACGCCATCCGGCAATTTGATGTTAGCCTGCCTCGCTCGTTCCTCCTTTATGAGCCGTTCCTGCTCGATCGGATTGAGCGGCACGTTGGCATTTGCGTCGCCCGAGGGCTGTGCCGATGGCGAATTCACCTCGCTCGCATCGACCTGAACCGGCTTGACCGCCGTTGCAGAATTCGAGCCCGGTGCATTCGCCGCGGAGGTATCAACTTCCGCCGAACCGCCGCAACCGGCGACCGCTATTGCCGCCGCCGCGATCCCATTCATTCCTATCCATCTAAAAGACTTAAGCAAAAACATTACTCCTAATAATAATCAAATTCGCTCGCGGCGTAAAAGAAAGGCGGGCCGAAACCCGCCATTCAAGTTGTTAAGTTCCAAACGAGCCTAGACGTCGTAATACATCGAGAACTCAAGCGGATGCGGACGCAGTCGGAGCGGAGCGATCTCCTTTTCGCGTTTGTAGGCGATCCAGCGTTCGATCATCGCCTTCGAGAAAACGTCGCCTTTCAGCAGGAAGTCGTGATCGGCTTCGAGAGCGATCAGCGCTTCGTCGAGCGTTCCGGGCAGCGACGGCACGTTCTTCAATTCCTCGGGCGGCAGATCGTAAATGTCCTTATCGAGCGGCTCGCCGGGGTCGATTCGGTTCTGAATACCGTCGAGTCCGGCCATCATCAAGGCCGCGAATGTGATGTACGGATTGCAGGTCGGGTCCGGCGGACGGAACTCGAGCCGCTTGGCCTTTGGCGACGCCGAGAACATCGGAATCCTAACCGCCGCCGAGCGATTTCGGGCCGAATACGCGAGATTCACCGGTGCCTCGTAGCCAGGGACGAGCCGTTTGTAGCTGTTCGTCGTCGGGGCGGCAAATGCAACCAGTGCCGGAGCGTGCTTGAGCAAACCGCCGATGTAGAACTTCGCCATTTCCGAAAGGCCGGCGTACTGATCGCCCGCAAAAAGCGGATCGCCGTCGCGCCAGAGCGACTGGTGAACGTGCATCCCTGAGCCGTTGTCGCCAAAAAGCGGCTTGGGCATAAAGGTCGCGGTCTTGCCGTAGGCGGCGGCCGTGTTCTTCACTACATATTTGAAGAGCATCAGGTTGTCCGCCGTGTGAAGCATGTTCGAAAAGCGGAAATCGATCTCGCACTGACCTGCTGTCGCGACCTCATGGTGGTGGCATTCGACATCAATTCCGACCTCGGCGAGCGTAAGCGAAATGGTGTTGCGGATGTCGATCAGGCTGTCGAGCGGAGCAACCGGGACGTAGCCCTCTTTCGGGCGGATGTGGTAACCCATGTTCGGCCGCATTTCGTCGCGGCTTCTGCGGGTGTTCCAATGCCCTTCTTCCGAGTCGAGGAAATATCCCGCCGAGTTCTGGTCGTTGTGGAAGGCGGCCTCGTCGAACAGGAAAAACTCCGCCTCCGGCCCAAAATATGCCGTATCAGCGATCCCGGTGAAGCGAAGATAGCTTTCAGCACGTACCGCGACCGAACGCGGGTCGAGTCCGTAGCCTTCCTTTGTGATCGGGTCTACGACGTTGGCGATAAGGCAAAGGGTCGGCTCGTCCGTGAAAGGGTCCATCCAGAACCGTGACGGATCCGGAATAAGAAGCATGTCGGATTCGTTGATCGCCGCCCAGCCGCGGAGCGAAGAGGCATCAAACCCGAAGCCATCTTCGAATGAATCTTCCGTCAGCTGGCTGATCGGGTACGTGAGGTGGTGCCATGCACCGAGAAGGTCGCAGAACCGAACGGAAACGAACCGGGCTTCCTGATCGGCAGCAAAATGAATCACATTCTTAGAGTTCATAATTTTTTGTTGTGTTAAATGACCGGGATTCCATGCCCCAGCCGATTGGATTTAGACAATATTATGGTGGCAATCAGTGTGCCTTCTTCAGGGAAGCAAGGAAACGGATTAATTACCAATAATGCAAAGGGTTAGCGGTCTTCTATTTAGCATGGGCCGGTCATTCATACTACGGATTCGTGGCGTTGCGTGCATATCGGCTACAGATTTGTAGCGTGGGCGGTTGCTAGGCGCCCATTCGATGAATCTCCTGCCAACGCCTGCCTCTTGAATCGAATCGAAGCCCGTGGCGGCGACGAGGCGAAACCAGCCCGGGCAGGAAACCGTATTTGAAACGACAGCACTTTAGAGTCAGAATAAAGCAATAAACTAATCCATCTCAGGAGCAAGAAATGAGGAACATCTTTAGGAACGGAAAGGGCTATCTCGCGGCCGCTCTCGCAGCCGGAGCCATTTCGACGATTTTTATGACCACAAATAACCAAACGGCGGCGTCGGCTGCGGAAGTCGATAAGGCGGCGGTCGAGGCACTCACCAAAGATTGGACAGGGCCTTTCAGCGGAGTCCCGGCTTTTGACAAAGTTAAGGTTGAAGCCTTTGCCCCGGCCCTTGAAGAGGCGATGGCGGAACAATTGCAGGAAGTCAACGCGATCGCGAATAACCGCGCCGTCCCGACATTTGAGAATACTATTGCCGCGATGGAAAAGGCGGGTTCGAAGATGGAACGCGTGTCAACGGTCTATTACATTTGGGCGGCGAATATGAACTCGCCAGAGTTTGCCAAAGTTCAGCGTGAAATGGCACCAAAGCTTGCCGCGTTCAATGACAAGATCACGCAGAACGAGGGCCTCTTTAAAAAGATAGAAGCGGTTTATAACTCGCCAGAAAAATCGAAATTGACGGCGGAGCAGCAGCGGCTCGTGTGGGTCTATTACACGAACTTCGTGCGGGCGGGTGCGAAGCTGAACGCCGAACAGAAGGCTCGCCTTTCAGAGATCAACCAGGCACTTGCCGGAAACTTCACGAAGTTCGGCCAGAATCTCCTCAAAGACGAGAACGACCAGTATATAGAGATCAAGAACGAGGCGGATCTGGCCGGAATGTCGCAATCATTTAACGACGGAGCCGCGGCGGATGCGGCCGCGAAGGGCCTAAAGGGTAGCTGGATCATCCGCAATACTCGATCGTCGGTCGATCCATTCCTCACCTATGCCGAACGCCGCGACCTTCGAGAAAAGGTCTGGAAGATGTTCATTATGCGGGGCGGCAACGGCGGCGCGACGGACAACAAGGCGATCATTGCCAAGATACTCCAGCTACGCGCCGAACGAGCCAAGCTGCTCGGTTACGAGACGCACGCTCATTGGAGGCTTGAGAATGCGATGGCGAAAACTCCTGAGCGGGCAATGGAATTGCTCGAGGCCGTTTGGACGCCGGCGATCGGACGTGTGAAGGAAGAGGTCCGCGACATGCAGGCACTTGCAGACAAGCAAGAAGCGAAGATCACGATCGAACCGTGGGACTATCGCTACTACATGGAAAAGGTCCGAAAGGACCGCTACGACCTCGATGCAAATGAGGTGAAGCAGTATCTGCAGCTCGATAAGATCCGGGAGGCAATGTTTTGGGTTGCGGGTGAGCTTTTCAATTTCACCTTCTCGCCGGTCAAGAACGTCCCGGTCTTCCATCCGGACGTGACCGTTTGGGAAGTTAAGAACAAGACGACCGGCAAGCACGTCGGCCTTTGGTACTTTGACCCTTATGCCCGCGACGGCAAGCGTTCGGGCGCATGGATGAACGCCTACCGTTCGCAGTCGCGATTTGACGGCGAAGTGACGACGATCGTCTCGAACAATTCGAACTTTGTTAAGGGTAAGCCGGGTGAGCCTGTGCTTATATCATGGGACGACGCAAACACGATGTTTCATGAGTTTGGCCACGCGCTTCACGGCCTTTCATCGAACGTAAACTACCCTTCGCTTTCGGGCACTGCCGTCTCTCGCGATTACGTCGAGTTCCCGTCACAGTTGCTTGAGCACTGGCTTTCGACTCCGGAAGTTCTTCAAAAATACGCCGTCCATTATGAGACCGGCAAACCGATCCCGCAGGATCTTGTTGACAAGATCGAGCGAGCAGCGACCTTCAATCAGGGCTTTGCGACGACGGAATATCTGGCGAGTGCTTTGATCGATATGAAGCTGCACCTCGCGGGCTCGCAGAAGATCGATGTCGCGAAGTTTGAGAAGGAAACGCTCGACACACTCGGGATGCCGCGTGAACTCGTTATGCGCCACCGAACCCCACAATTCTCACACGCATTCGGGAGCGACGGCTACTCGGCCGGATACTACAGCTATCTCTGGTCGGACGTGATCACCGCGGACGCGTACGGAGCGTTTACCGAAGGCAAAGGCCCGTATGACAAAGCGGTTGGCGAGCGGCTCGTTAAATACATTTTCTCGGTCGGCAACACGATGGACCCCGCCGAGGCCTATCGCAAATTCCGCGGCCGCGACCCAAAGGTCGAGGCTCTGATGAAGAAACGCGGGTTCTAGTGGAGATCGTTGCACGTCCACGTGTTAAGGGCAGCCCAAGGCTGCCCTTATTTTTTTCAACTCATCTCAGAGCTATTCGATCGATCTCAGCCGTTCGGGAACGATATCTATCGCGATTATTCGGCCGGCGGTTTTCTTCTTAGGATCCTCTTCAGGTACGTATGTTACAACGGCCCAGACGGGTTGTTTGATGCTACCGCACCCGATCTGAAGGTCCGGAAGATCTACGTAGGAAGTAAGCTCAAGGCCCTGAAAATCCTTACTTGTCAGCCGTACCACAGCACTCCCGTCTTTGATCAGAAATGCTATGCTGTCTCGCGAACATTCGATAGCACTTAGGTGCCCGAGAATTCGTTTTTCACCGGCTTGCGGTTTTCTAAGTACGCGATTGAGCGATTCGAGTTCGGCGGCTGCTGCGAGTTCCTTCAGCTTTTCTTCGGTGAGCTCCTCATCCGCACCCAACACGACAACCGATTGACGCCGAGGGCCGCTTTCCCCAACATCGCGCCCTGATTGCCCGCCGGCGAACTCTTTCTCTCTTTCAGAATACCGCTGAAGGTCGCTGACATTTTGAAGGACGCTTCTTGCACGGTTTCGAACGTTCGGGTCCTGAGCTGTCTTGTAAACGCCTTCCGCGAGCCGTTTGGCCTCGTCGAAATCGCGTTTGCGTCCATGGAGCCCGGCGAGGTCCAGCATATAGTTCTCGTTCCCCGGAGAAAGCCGGAGTGCGGTGCGGATCTGCCCGATCGCGTCCTCGATCTCGTCGTTTCGGACCAAAGCAATGAATGCGAGAAGCGAATAGCTTTCGGGGAAGTTCGGATTCGCAGCGATCGCTTTCCTGAGCGACTCGCGGATCGTCCGCGCTGCTTCGTCCGAGTAATTGGCCACCCAGCCGTTACCGTCCATTGCCTCGCGGCTCAGCACATACGCATAACGATAGTGGACAAGATGTCCGGCAGTTTCAGCTCGTCTTGCCTTTTCAAGATAGCCCTTAGCATCAGCAAACTTTCGCTGCCGCATCTTCGCCATGCCCATTGTGGAGTTTGCAAGAATGTTGTCGGGCTCCGCAGCCAGCGATTCCGCGAGGCGAGCTTCGGCCTCTTCGATTCGGCCCGAGCCTAGCAGGAGGTCACCAAGATACGCATTGGCCGCTGCAAGCGACATCGGCTCGGTCTTTATCTTGTCGTCGAATACAAGTTTGTTCTTGAATGTGATCTGGAAGCCTTTGTAGGTACTTTGCCCGACATAGCGGCGAAGTTCCTTTTCCATCTCCTCGAAGCTGGTCTTAAAAGCAGCTCGAAATGCCGCTTCGGGTGTTTCTCCATTTCCGATGGCGTTCAAATAAGCATTGATCTCGTTTGCTCGGTTACCGCCCTTGCCATGTATCAGATAGTGCATCAGGGCCCATGACTGCGCGTAGAAGATATTGGCACTATGACTTCCCTGCTGGTTAAGCGTGAAGTAGTCGACGGAAAAGAACTGCTGCAGAGGGATCAGCTTTGTGTTCTGAAGCGTGTATAGGTGGTTGTTGTTGAGATCCCCAAGATTGACCCGAATATCACCCTCGATAGAAAACTGGTCGTAATATTCCGCAAGCCCCTCATTGAACCAGGGCGGCACCTTGGACCGGCCGAAACTGTTGTTCACAACGTAGTGAATATACTCGTGATAAATCGTTTGATAGGTTTGTTTCGATTCGCCCTCAGTTGAGAGCACGATGTAGTTTGCGTCCTCTCGCGGTGAGAAATAGCCCGCCACCCACTTTGTAGCTTTACCGTCTGCGGACTGAGGTTTATATGGCCGAAACGCCTTCTCGTTGCGAAAGACAATGACGGTTGTCGGAACCGGCGACGAATACTTCAGCGACGGAAGCAGCTGAACGAATACTTCTCGGAACTGCTCGAGCCGCGTCGCAACACGTCTGATCTCAGCTTCTTTGGCGTCGCCGATCAGGTGGAAATTGGTCGAACGCACCGAGGTCCATTTATCCTGAGCCACGGCCGGAATGGCAAACGCGGCGACGAATACGAAAAGAACGATCAGCAAACGCTGTGGGACACTTTTGTGGGTCATAAGGTACTACTCCGAAAGAAGGTTCCCGTTATATTACGCGTTTCGCTTTTTCGATGTCAATATTTTTTGACGGATCACGATTTCGGCTGGATGCCGAGGTTTCGCATTCGGCGGTAGAGATGGCTGCGGTCGACGCCCATTTCCTCGGCGGCCTTGCTAACGTTGCCGTCGTGTTCGGCGAGTTTGTGGAGAATGAACTCGCGCTGATAGGCATCGGTCGCGGCCTTGAAGGACGGGAAGCGGAAGCTCGCGGCAGGGGCTTCATCGGCGGTGCCGAATGATGGCAGATCGGCGGCGGCGATCTTCTGCTTTGCGGTCATTATTATGACCCGCTCGACCGTGTTCCGCAGTTCGCGTACGTTCCCCGGCCAGGTGTATTTCTTGAGAGCTTCGATGGCATCTTCCGCAAAGGTCTTCGCCGGCCTTCCGTAGTCGGCCGAGAAACGCCGGTTAAAGTGCTCGACCAGCAGCGGGATATCCTCGCTTCTCTCGCGGAGCGGCGGTACCTGAAACGGGATAACATTGAGCCGATAGAAAAGATCGGCGCGGAAGTTTCCGTTATCGATGAGCCAATCTAGCCGTTTATTGGTCGCCGAAATAACGCGGACATCGACCTTGATCGCGGTATTGCTGCCAACGGGTTCGAAGCGTTGCTCCTCGAGCACCCGCAGCATTTTTGCCTGCACCCGCGGCGACATGTCACCGATCTCGTCCAAAAAGAGCGTCGCTCCATCGGCGATCTCGAACTTGCCTTTTTTGTTTGCAAGGGCACCGGAGAATGCACCTTTCACATGGCCGAAGAGTTCAGATTCGACGAGGTCTTCAGGTATCGCAGCGGAGTTGATCTCTACGAAAGGAGCGGTTCGCCGCTTTGACTGCGAGTGGATCGCCCGGGCGACAAGCTCCTTGCCGGTTCCGCTCTCGCCGGAGATGAGCACGCGGCCATCTGAGGGAGCGACGATCGAGATCTGCTTGCGGAGCGCCCGCATCGCAACCGATTCGCCGACCATCACATACTCATCGGCGAGGTCCTGCTGAAGCTGCTGATTTGTGCGTTCGAGTTCGCGTTGGCGGACGGCGTTTTTAACCGTAACGATCGTGCGGTCGAGGCTGAGCGGCTTCTCGATAAAATCAAAGGCACCGAGTTTGGTCGAGCGAACCGCCGTTTCGATATTCCCGTGGCCGGAGATCATTACGACCGCCGCGTCGTTTCCCTCTTCGCGGAGTTTCTGCAGCGTCTCAAGCCCATCAATGCCATCGCCGAGCCAGATATCGAGCAGAATGCAGGCAAAATGCTCTTTCCGCGAGACCTCAAGACACGCCTCGCCCGTCGCCGCATCCGCAACGTCAAACCCCTCATCCTCAAGCACCCCGCGAAGCGTCTCGCGGATACTCGGCTCGTCATCAACAATAAGAACAGAACTCATCAATTCACTATGGGCAGTTCAATGATAAACCTTGAGCCATTTGGCTTGTTTACTGCGGCGATGATCTTGCCGCCGTGTTCGCTGATAATACGCTGGACGATCGCAAGGCCGAGGCCCGTGCCGCGGCCCTTGGTCGAAAAATATGGCTGAAAGAGCCGCTGGAGGTCGGCCGGCTGAATTCCCTTTCCGTTGTCGGTGACCTCGGCGACGATTATATCGCGTGCCGGTTCGAAGCGGGTCGTCACACGGATCAGATTCTCGCCACCCTGCTCCTCAAATGCCTCGTAGGCGTTCTCGATCAGGTTAACAAAAACGCGTTTGATCTGCTCGGCGTCGAGCATCGTCGGCGGCAGGCCGGCGGCTAGCTCAACCTCAAGCCGTGCATCGCCGCCGCGTCCCTCATACATCGCCGCCGCCTGACGGATCAATTCGTTTAGGTCGCCGGGCTGCGGCTTCGCGTTCGGCAACCGGGCAAAACGCGAGAACTCATCGACCATCGTCTTAAGCGACTGCACCTCGCGGATTATGGTGCTCGTACCGTCGCGGATCACCTTTACGGTCTGGCCATCGGTGGTGTGGATATCGTCCGCGGTTCCGTTTGACTCGGCAAAACGCTTGGCGATCCGCTCGGCCGAAAGCTGTATCGGCGTCAGTGGATTCTTGATCTCGTGTGCCATCCTGCGGGCAACTTCCTGCCATGCGGAGGCACGCTGGGCGGCGATAAGTTCCGAGAGGTCTTCGATAACGACCACCGCACCGGCTTCGTTTTCAAGTGCCGTCGCCGTTATCGCGACCGGAATCTCGACCGCATCGATCGATGCTTCATTTTCCGGGCGAAGCTGCGTCTGGTCCGAGGCGTGCCCGATCCGCCTTGCCCGCGAGACGAGCGTCTCGATCACCCGGCGGTTCTCGTCGCCGAGCATTGTCGCGAGCTCGAGCCCCTTAAAATCCGCCGTTTCGAGCTTGAGCATCCGAACCGCAGCTCGATTTATCGTCGTAACGCGGCCGTCCGCGTCGAGCGAGACAACGCCGGTCGGGAGCGAATCTAGCACGGTCTCGATATATCGCCGCCGCTCGCGGATCTCCGCCGAGCTTTCCTCGAGTTTGCCCGACATCTCATTGAACGCTCCGACCAACAAGGCGAGTTCGTCCTCGGCCGGTGCGTCGACGCGATGGCCGAGATTGCCCCTCGCGATCTCGCGGGCTCCTTCAGCCAGAGCTTTGATCGGATCGGTCAACCCGCGTGCTACGTAGATCGCCGTCCAGGAGGAAGCAAAGATAAGCAGGAATGTCAGCACGCCGAGCGTTAGGAAGCCGAGTTGGCGGACCGTGATCTGACGCTCCTTCATCCGGTCAAACTCGACCAGCGATTCCTGAAAGATCTGGCCCGCGATCTCGCCCGAAAGCTTGTCGGGAATTATACGCAGCTTCCTGCCCTCGGCAAGCCCGGTCGTAACGACGTCAAAGCCGCCAGACTCGTTGATGTAAACCTCGGGAAGGCTTCCAGCTTTAGCTTTTGCTAATAAGTCGTCGAGTTCGGCCTTCCGTTCGGGTGTTGCGAGTCTTGTTGCAGCGGCTAGAACATCCCCGCGGGCATCGACCACCTCAATGTGCGAGAGGTTCGCCGCCTCCGCGATCTCTCGAAGCCCTGCGTCCGACACTTCGCGTCCGCCGATCGCGGCAGCCAACGCACGTGCGTCGCGAAGCAGGCCGGCGGCATGGTCGGCGATGGCCTCGTCGCGGGCTTGCGTCAGCACATTCTCCGGTATCTGCGAGAACCAGCGTTCGATCGCCCGGTTCATGAAGAGATAGGAGAAACCGGCCATCGCCACGATCGGCAAAAGGCTGATGGCGAAAAAGTAAAGGAACAGCCGCGTTTTTATGCGTGAACCAAGCTGAAGCTGCCGCCGCTCGCGGACGAGCTTAAGCACGCTCCGAAGAAAAATGAATCCGAAGATGATGAAGGCGAAAAAGTTGAGCGACGAGAGAGCGTAGAGAAGCAGTGTGTCGCTCGCCGTTTGGACCGAAAAATCTTTCCAAAGGTTCGACGTCTGCAAAAGAAATAGCACGACGAACGAAACGACAACGAAGATCCCGGTAAGGATCGCCGTTTTTCGCCGGTCGGGTTTGTCCTTCGTCTTCGCCATTTTGCAAGAGTTTACCATAAGTGCGGCGGCCGAAGGGCTGATTGTGCCGCCGCCGGGATTTCGCTAAACTCTGCTGAATATGACGTTTTCGTCAATATTTTTTGGGCCTGACGGCATGCTTAGAAGCGGCTGGCGGTTCGGTGTTTTCTCGGCACTTTTTCTTGTAGCCGGCGTATTCCTGAGCGGCGTAGCGTTCGTGCTTACAAGTCCGCTGGACATTGAAAGCGGGCCGGGCTCATCGGCGTTTCTTTTCGTCAATGGCCTGCTAATGACTGCGGCGGCCTTGCTCATCGGCTGGCTTTGCGCAAGCAGGCTTGAGGGGCTTCCTTTCAATTCGCTCGGTGCGTCTTTCTCTTCGGGCTGGCTGCAGAATCTGGTTATCGGCAGCCTTCTCGGAGCGGCGACGCTTTCGCTTGCGATAGCGATCGCCTGGGCATTCGGCGGGGTTTCGTTCTCGGTCAATGCGGCCGGAGCTTCGGCGATAATTCACACGATGCTGCTCTCGTTCGCCGTATTTGCTGCGGCCGGTGCCGCCGAGGAAGCTCTTTTCCGCGGGTATATCTTTCAGACGTTCGACCGCTCGCGGCTGTCGCTCTTTGCCGTCGTTCTTACCTCGCTGCTATTCGCGACGGTCCATAACGCCAACCCGAATGCCTCGGCATTCTCATGGGGCAATACATTTCTCGCCGGCATTTGGTTCGCGGTCGCGTATCTCCGGACCCGCGACCTTTGGTTCGCGACCGGGCTGCATGTGATGTGGAACTGGATGCAGGGAGCCTTTTTCGGGATTGAGGTTAGCGGGCTAAAGGAGCTTATTCCCGCACCACTTTTGATAGAAACCGACTCTGGCCCGGCTTGGCTGACCGGCGGCGACTACGGGCTCGAGGGCGGTATTGCCTGCACCATCGCCTTGCTCATCTCGACCGCATTGATCTGGTTCGTGCCCGGGCTTAAACGGTCTGGATCTTGAATGAAATATCGACGGCACGCGCCGAGTGCGTCAACCGGCCGACCGAGATCAGGTCAACTCCGGCCTCGGCGTATGACCGCACACGGTCGAGGTCCATCCCGCCCGAGGCCTCGATAAGCACATTCGGGTTCAGGCTGCGCGACATTTCGACGAGCTTTGCGGCTTCCTCGGGCGTTTGGTTATCGAGCATAACGATGTCCGCACCGGCCTCTATCGCCTCGCGGAGCTGGGCCCAATTGGTTATCTCGACCTCGATCTTGTGCAGATGGCCGACCTTCTGTTTTGCGGCAATGACGGCCTCGGTAACACCGCCGGCGAGCGTGATGTGGTTGTCCTTGATCAGGACGCCGTCATCGAGGCCCATCCGATGATTCTTACCGCCGCCGACCGTTACGGCATATTTCTCAAGCATGCGAAGCCCCGGCGTTGTCTTGCGGGTATCGACGATCGCCGCGTTCGTCCCATCAACAGCCCGAACGTATTGCCGTGTCAGCGTTGCCACGCCGGACATTCGCTGAAGCAGATTGAGCGCAACGCGCTCGCCGGTAAGCAACACATCGGCATAGCCCTTTAGCGAACCGAAGATCGTGCCTTCCTCGACCTCATCGCCATCCTGAAAGCCGGTCTCGATCTCCGGAATTTCCGGGTCAAGATGCAGAAAAACGGCCTCGGCAATGTTCAGCCCGCAGATGACCAGATATTCCTTTGCCAAAAATCGGCCAATGCCGCGAACCTCGTCCGGCACCGTCGCCGAGGTCGTAATATCGCCTCGGCCGATGTCCTCAGCCAAAAATTGTCCGATCGTCGAGATGACCTCACCGTTATCAAGCCAGTTCATATGCTATACGGAATTAAATCCGCGTTCCCTGACCCAAATGATAGCAAAGATTCGTTATTGAGGTTAGAAGCTTTTGATCATTTGGCACATCGGCCGGGCGACCCGCTCCCGGCCTGTGAAAAATGGACACTAAGATCAGACAAAAGGAGAATTTAGGTGAAAAACAGAATTCAATTAGCAGCCGCATGCGCGGTACTTCTCGCCTTCGGGCTTGCCTGCAGCTTTAGCACGGCAAACATGAGCAGTTTCAAGGTCGGCAGGGATAAGGCCGTGACGCAGGAAGCGACAAGTTTCAAGGCAGGCGAGACCTTATACGGAGCGGCGGTCATCTCAAATGCGATGAGCAAAACGACGGTCAAGTTTTCTCTTTCGGCAGACGATGTGAAGGGGATGACGAAGGGTGAAGTGATCAAGGGATCGAACGTCGATGTTTCAGTGCCGGAAGGCGGCGGAACGGCGACTTATTCGCTGCCGCTGCCGGGCAACATTCCCGGCGGGAAATATATTCTAACGGCCGATATGCATAATGAGGCAGGCGAGAAAAAAGATGGGAAAACGGTTGCCATCACGATCGAAGCCGGAAAGGCTCCGGCTCCAACACCGGAAACCACCGATGACAGCGAGGACAACTCGACAAATAGCGACGACAGCAATTAGGCCGACAAAGATCGATCGCTTGCCGTAAAAACACTTGGCCACGGATGAGTGCGGAATTCGGACCTCCGTTTCCGCACTCGCCCGCGGCCATTTTTCAATCAGCTTTCGCAGAATCAGGGAATAGGTGCTTCTATCTTGATGTTCGGGTCGTATTCGTATGTTCGTACCGTTCGCTTTTTAACCACGCGAGGAAATAGAGATCCTTCTACGATCTCTTCTTGAAGCAATGAGCCATCAGACCCGATCCAATAGCGCGTTTCCGTGAATTGTATAGCATTATCGTCGTCAGTTATCTTGATCTCTTCGAATAGTTCTGCAGGCCAACTGCCAAGAAATACCGGTTCGACAGAGTATTGAACCGCCGGGAGCCGCATGGCGCCTCCACTTCCGGTTCCAGTTCCGGTTCCATATCCCTGCTTGCTGAGTTCGCTCACTGACCAACCGACCGGAGTTTCGCGCGTGTATAGGAACCCGCCGATCCGAATCTCCTCGCTTTCTATCTTTCCACCGTCACTTTTAACCGACGTTCGTAACGAGCGGTAATGATCATCCGATAGGTATTGGTACAAAATTGTAACAGTCGAATCGATCGACCCGTCCTTGTACCCCTCATGTACGGTCTCGACAGTTCGCTTCTTGTCATAGACGGCGCTCCTGGCACTCCAAGTCCGTTCAGAATAGGTTCCACGTTCGATCAGTTTCCTCTGGGCGGACGCGTAATCAGCACCGAAAAGGAAAGTAAATACGAAAATCGATAACCCGAATACGATCAATCTCTTCATGCTAAAGCCTCCAGGTTCGAATTGAGAGTCGCTGTTTGTTGTTCGATCTCCGCTTTGCGTTCGCGGAGGGCTTCGACCTTTTCGGCCGGGGCCTTGTTGACGAAATCTTCGTTTGAAAGCTGCCCGGCCAGACGCTGATATTCTACATCAAGTTTGTTGATCTGGTTCTGCAATCTTTCGCGTTCCTTGTCGAAATCGATCAAGCCTTCGAGCGGCACCGCGATCTCGGCATTCGCGATCACGGCCTTTGCCGAGGCCTTCGGAACGTCGAGAGTATTGCCAAGAACAAGTTTATCAGCCCGTGCAAGCTTTAAGATCTGGGCCTCATTTGCCGCAAGGATCGCCTGTTGCTCTGCGGCGGCGGCGAAATGAACGGCGACGCGGTCTGAGGGCTTGATGTTCATCTCCGTCCGGATATTACGGACACGGCGGATAGTATCGATCACGAGCTGCATTTCGGCCTCTGCATCCTGATCGACCGCACTCGTGTCACCCGGCGGAAACGCCGCGAGCATAATGGTCGCCCCGGCATTCGGATACGCCGCGGCATGCATTTGTGATGAGGTTCCCGGGAGTTTCAGCCAGAGTTCCTCGGTCAGATACGGCATAAATGGATGGAGCATTCGCAGAGCGATCTCAAGAATGGTCAGGATCCGCGAAGTTGCCTCGACATCGCCGGCGTTGATCTCGTCCTTCTTTAGCTCAATGTACCAATCGCAGAAATCGTCCCAGACAAAGTGATAAAGCAATGAAACCGCCGTGTGGAACTCATACCTCGAAAGCGATCTGTTAACGTCGATCGCAGTCTGGTTCAGCCGCGAAATGATCCACCTGTCCGGAAGCGAAAGGGCCGTTCGATCCATGAGACTGGAATGATCGACCGCTGCATTCTCGGAATTCATCAGGCAAAAACGAGTCGCGTTCCAGATCTTGTTGGCGAAGTTACGATATGTTTCAACGCCGGTGTCGTTCCATTTAATGTCCGCCCCGGTCGCGACAGACGCGAGGTAGATCCGAGTCGCGTCCACGCCGAACTTGTCGAACATCTCGAGCGGATCGACGCCGTTATTACGCGACTTGGACATTGGCTTGCCGTCCTTGCCCAAAACGGTGCCGGTCACAACAACGTCCTCGAACGCCTTCTTGCCCGTGAACTTTTTCGTCAGCATTATCATCCGCGAGACCCAGAGGAAGATGATGTCGCGGCCTGTGACCAGCACATCCGTCGGCAAGAACGTTTCCAGATCAGTGAGCGGTGAGCGGTGAGCAGTGAGTAGATCTGAGCCAACTTCCTTACTGCTAACTGCTGACGGCTCACTGCTCACCTCTCCGCTCCATCCGAAGGTTGAAAAGGCCCAGAGTCCGGACGAAAACCACGTATCAAGCACGTCCTGGTCTTGCGTCAACTCGTTAGCGCCGGCCTGTTCGTATGCTTCTTCGGCAGTTCGAGCGACGAAAACATTCCCGTCCTTGTCGTACCAGGCCGGGATCTGATGGCCCCACCAAAGCTGCCGCGAGATGGTCCAATCTTTCAGGTTTTCGAGCCAGGCTGTATAAACCTTTTCGTGCGGGACCTGCGGGTAAAAGTGCGGAACCCCCTCGGATCGCATCAGCTCAAGAGCGATGTCACGCATCTCGTCCATCTTGACGAACCATTGCTTTGAAAGGATCGGCTCGACGACGGTCTTGCAGCGTTCGCAGATCGGCAGTGCGACCTCGTAGTCCTCGATCTTTTCAAGCAGGCCGAGTTCTTCAAAACGCTCGATCACCATCTTGCGGGCCTCAAAGCGGTCAACTCCGTCGAAGTCCTTACCGGCAGCGGCGTTCATCGTTCCGTCGTCGTTCATCACGAGAAGCTGTTCGAGTCCGTGCCGCTCGCCGACGAGGTAATCGTTTGGGTCGTGAGCCGGTGTGATCTTCACCGCACCGGTCCCAAATTCGGCTTCGACATATTCATCGGCAATGATCGGGATCTCGCGGCCGGTAAGCGGCAGTTCGACCGTCGTGCCGATCAAGTCTTTGTATCGCTCGTCCGATGGATTAACGGCAACGGCAGTATCGCCGAGCATCGTCTCGGGACGCGTCGTCGCGACCGTAATTGTCCGGTCGGTTCCTTTGACCGGATATTTTAGGTAAACGAGCTTGCCGTCTTTCTTGGTCTCTTCTTTTACTTCAAGGTCGGAAAGAACGGTCTTATCCCTTGGGCACCAGTTGACGATCCGAAGGCCGCGGTAGATCCAACCCTCTTTGTAGAGCGTGCAAAATACGTTGCGGACGGCGAGCGAGAGGCTTTCATCCATCGTGAAACGCTGACGAGACCAATCGACCGAGGCTCCCTCGCGACGCATCTGCTCGGTTATGGTATTGCCATATTGCTCTTTCCAAGCCCAAGCCCGCCGGACAAACTCCTCGCGGCCGATGTCGAGCGGCGATTTGCCCTCGTCGTTCTTAAGCTGTTCGACGACCTTTCGCTGGACGGAGATTCCGGCGTGGTCCGTGCCCGGAAGCCAAAGCGTACGGAAACCCTGCATTCGTTTCCAGCGGGTCAGCACATCCATGATCGTGTGCTGAAGAGCGTGGCCCATGTGCAGTGAACCGGTTACGTTCGGCGGAGGGATCACGATCGAATAGGTCGGCGCGGACGGGTCCTCGTTTATCTCCGGCGCAAAAAAACCGTTCGCTTCCCAACGCTGGTAATGGCTTTCTTCCGCGGTTTTCGGGTCGTAGGCTTTGGCGATTTCCATAAGAATAAAACTGAGATTCTAAAACAAAACCGGCCGGTTTTCATCTCGCTTGAGACAACCGGCCGGTGCAGATCCGAAAAGGTGCGTATTAGCGTCGCCGTTCCAGTTCTTCCAGAACCCGACGGACGATCACCTCGATCACTTCTTCTGAGACCGCTACTGCTCGCTCATTTCGTCCTTCGGTTCGCACTTCGGTTTCGGTGACGACCTTTACCTCGCCTTCATCTCCGAACGGAGGGATTTCGAGCAGATCGACATCGTCCCATGCTCGTTGCTCTGCTTCGGGATACGCGGCTCCGATGTCGAAAGCGATAGTTTCCTGTCCGAGAAAGTCCTCTGTCGCTTCCTGCGCCGGTTCGTTCCTAAACGGCTCGGCCTCCCGCTCGGTGCTAACGACAGGCTCAAACTCGAAGCCGTCGCTCACGGGCACCAGCGGTTCAGAATCGGGCCTTGCTTCCGCGACCGGTTCGTCGGCAGCGGCCGGATAATTCGTCGGGGCACTATCAAACGCCGTGGCAACTTCCTCTGAAAACGACGGGCCATCGAATGTTACGGTTGGGATCCCGCTTTGCTCCGGCTCAGGAGACAACGTTTCAAAGGAAGATCCATATGCCGGGGATATAGTCTGTATCTCCTGGAACGGTTCAGACTCGATTCGCTCGGCAGGCTCGCCTGCGAAATGCGTTTCGATCATCTCGTCGTCGAGTCCCTGATCGCTGAACTCAAACTCGACCGTTTCAGCCGTCGCAGTTGAATCACTTATGCTCTCATGATAGAGCGATTCGATGTCAGAAGTTACCCCGTTCGCAGTAGGAAATTCGAAACCTGCAGGTTCCGGCGCCTGCTGTTCAACGGGGCTGGAGCTTTCGACCAACTCGTTTACCTGATGGACAAGCTGCCTGATCGACTGGAAGGGCTTGGTCACCGAGGCACTTGCTCCGACCGCGGAGGCCATCTGCTCGTCAAAGGGCTCAAACGATCCGGCCAACAAGACAACCGGCGTCGAATGGGCATTTATATCCGAGCGGATCGCACGGCATATTTCGTATCCATCCGGGCCGGGCATATTGACGTCCGCCAAGACGATATCGGGACGCTCGGCCCGAAGAAGGCCCATTGCTGCCTCACCATCCGGGGCAGTAAAGACCTCGTATCCCTCTTCCGAAAAGGTGAGTTTGATCACCTTCTGGATCGTCACTGAGTCATCTGCGATAAGTAGCTTACGGTTGCTCACAGTATTTGCTCCTTTAGCAAAGGAAAATGAAGAATTGACCACAGAAACCTAACACCTTAGGCTTGCGGACGTCAAGATTTTGCGGCATCAGGCGGCATTGCCGGCCCGTTCCTGCTTCTTGATCCGGGCAAGTTCCCCTGCGAGCCGGATCGCTTCCATCATACTTGAGTGCTCGGCAATTCCCCGCCCGGCAATGTCAAAAGCGGTGCCGTGATCGACCGACGTCCTAATGAGCGGCAGGCCGAGCGTCACATTCACGCCTTTGCCGAACGAAAGGCACTTCACAGCGATCGTTGCCTGATCATGATAGCACGCGATCACAGCGTCAAACTCGCCCGAGTTGCATCTTAGGAAAACCGTGTCTGCTGCAAACGGCCCTGACACGTCGATTCCCTCACTTCGGCAGTCGTCGATCGCCGGAGACATCTCGTCTGCCTCTTCGTTACCGAACATCCCGTTCTCCGATGCATGCGGGTTGAGTCCTGCAACTGCGATCTTGACCGGCCGGCCAAGCAGCTTCGCCATTTCCGCCGATGTAAAGCGGATCAGTTTAGCCAGCCTTTCGCGGGTCACACGAGCGATCGCATCCTTTAGCGAAAGATGCGTCGAGAGAAGCACGACCCGGAGTTGCCCCGCGAAGAAACTCATCGCAAAGCGATCAGTGCCGGTTAACGCGGCAAGAAACTCAGTGTGGCCCGGGAAATCATAACCACCAAGCGAAAGCGATCGCTTGCTGATCGGGGCTGTTGCAATGGCATCGATCCAGCCTTCACGCCAAAGTTTGACCGCGGCTTCTATGTATTCCCCCGCAGCCCGGCCGCAGATAGGATCTTCGCGACCGTATTCGACTGACTTTGGTAGATTCCCAAGATCATGAACGGCGCACCCGCCGGCAACCGGCTCATCGCCGGCCCGGAGATCGACACGGATATTCAGCCGCTCCGCTTCGGCCCTGAGGAATTCGAGGTCGCCGATGATCAGATACTCGGCCGTTTCCCGCAAAGCGTTGTCGGCCAGGGATTTGAGCACGATCTCAGGGCCGATCCCGGCAGCATCGCCGATGGTGATACCAATCCGGGGACGGCTCAAGTTTGAAAGCGGCGGCATCGAAGACGTCATTACACGCCAATGATACCACCGCTTTAGACCAAGAGGTTAATAGGTGCTAATCCGCCTGCCGCCGAATAAAGGTCGGAACGTCAAGGTCTTCGCTTCCACGCGGCTCAACCGGAATGAAAGGAACGCCGCCTGCATTTGCGGCCACCGGCATCGCGGCTTGTCGAGGGAGCGGCATCGCGGCCTCGGCTGCGACATCAAAACCGGTCGCAATGACCGTCACCTTGATCTCGTCATCCATATCTTCGCGGAAAACGTTGCCCCAGATAATGTCTGCGTTCTCGTCCGCTTCGCTTTCGATCATGCCGATCGCGTCCTCGATCTCGCCAAGCGGCATCCGCGAACTGCCGGTCACATTGATCAAAGCGGCTTGGGCTCCGGTGATCGAGTTCTCTTCGAGGAGTTTATAGTCAAGAGCTTCACGCATCGCCTTAGACGCTGCATCCGGCCCCTTCGCTGAACCAACGCCCATTAAGGCAACGCCGCGGCCTTTCATCACTGTGGTCACGTCGGCGAAGTCGAGATTGACGACGCCCGGCGTTGTGATCAGATCGGTGATGCCTTGAACGGCCTGGAGCAAAACCTCGTCGGCCTTCTTGAACGCATCCATCACGGTTATATTCTCCTGAACCTCGCGAAGACGAGCGTTCGGGATGGTGATGATCGTATCGACACAGCCGCGAAGTTCGGCTAGGCCACGCTCGGCCTGGGCCATTCGCTTTTTACCTTCCATACCGAAGGGCTTTGTCACCACCGCAACGGTAAGTGCACCGAGTTCGATTGCAAGTGAGGCAACGATCGGAGCGGCTCCGGTCCCGGTTCCGCCGCCGAGCCCGGCGGTGACGAAAACCATGTCGGAGCCTTCGAGGACCTCGAGAAGCTTCTCGTGATCTTCGAGAGCGGCATCGCGGCCGGTGTCGGGATTCGATCCGGCACCGAGGCCACGGGTCGAACGATTGCCGAGCTGGATCTTTATCGGAGCCTTTGAGGCATTGAGGGCTTGGAGGTCAGTGTTCGCCACGATGAACTCGACGCCCTTGATCCCTTCTTCGATCATCCGGTTCACAGCGTTCCCGCCTCCGCCGCCGACACCGATGACCTTTATCCGGGCCCCGGTGATCGGAGGTTCGTCGATAAACATCTTGATACCACTAGTGTTCATTTCGTGTCCTTACTTTGCAAAATCCAATCAATTCCTGCACACACAGGAAACCAACAAATCGATGTTTTCGGTGAAATGCTGACGAGTGCAATATCAACTATATATTGTGTTGACGGGAGAAGAGCATACAACCATTTGTGTAAAAAATCTAGTCAACAGATACCACCTATCGAAATTTTTCGCGAAAATTTTCAAACCAAGCTCCGAGTTTGCCTGTTCCGCCGCGATTGCCGCCGCCTTCGCGCATTTGCTCGCGGAAAGAGCGAAGAGCGAGCCCGCACGCGACCGCCCATTCCGGCGATTCGATCTGCTCGACCAAGCCGCCAAAGATGCGCCGGGAAGGCAGTCCGAGCCTTGTCGGAGCATCAAACACCTGCTCTGCTATCTCGACCATTCCGCGTGGCATCGAGCCGCCACCCGTTAGAACAACCCCGCTCGGTATCTGGGCTCCTGCCGCTGCAACCTCGCCCGCGAGATGCTGAAGCAGCTCTATCGCCCGCGGCTGCATAATGTCGCAGAGTATCTCCTTTGAAAGCCCGCGCGTCTCGCTCCGCCCGACGGGAGTTATCTCGATCATCTCTGCTCGTTCATTGTCATCCATCAAGAACGATGCAACACATCCATACCTGTGTTTTATCTCTGCGGCCTCCTGCATAGAAACGCGAAGCCCGACGGCGAGGTCTTTCGTGAAGTGCAGGCCTCCGAAAGGAAACACGGCGGTGTGCTGTACCGCTCCCCGGCCAAAGATATTCAAACTCGTGATCTCGGAACCGATGTTCACAACAGCACACCCATATTCGCGGTCGTCATCGGTCAAAGTGCTTTCAGCCGCCGCGATCGGCTCGATCATCATCCGCTCAACATCGATGCCCGCTCGCCGCACGGCCTTCTCGAGATTCTGTCGCCCGGCACTCGGCCCGGTCACCACATGGACAAGAGCTTCAAGCCGCGATCCGCTCATCCCGATCGGCTCAGTGATGCCGTCTTGGCCATCAATGATGAACTCCTGAGCAACGCGGTCAAAGACCTCCCACCCCGAGGGCAACTGCACAGCGCAGGCCGACTCTACAGCGCGCTCAACATCCTCGCTGCTTATCTCGCGGCCGGCTCCCGCAACGGCGACCACGCCATTTTTATTTTCGCCGCGGAAATGCTCACCGGAAAGATTTACCGTAGCTGCCTTGATCTCAAGGCCGCTGACCCGCTCGGCTTCCTCAAGCGCCTTTCGGATGCTCTCGGCAACCGCCTCAGCACCCGTGACGATCCCACGGCGAAGGCCGCGCGACTCGCTCCGGCCAATGCCGACGACCTTAAGCAAGCCGTCGTCGGAAGCTTCGCCGACCACGCACCGAACGCGGCTCGTTCCGATATCAAGTCCTATCGCGTGGATCTCATTCTTCATAACATTCATTTAACTGCGGCCTTGCGCGGCTTGAGGTTGAGCGTAGAGCCGACCAACTCGACGCCTTCGAAATCAGCGGATTTCCCTGCGATCGCCTTAAGGCCGCGTTCAAGATTCTCACCAAAACTCTCTTTGCCGACCTCAAGCGAAACGGTCATCCCACCCTCATCAGCGATCGCCCGCGGCACTCGTACGTTCGAGAGATCGACTATCGAAACGCGGTCAAGCACGCCATGGATCTTCCAGTCCTCGATCATCTTCGAATACAGCTTGATGCGTTCGAGGTTCTCTTTGTCTGCCGTTTGTGACTTTTCTTCGTCCCAGCCGATCATCGCGACAGGCAGCCCCGGCTCCGCCCCGGCCGCTTCCGTGAGCACAACACCATCTTTGGTCACAAGAAACTCGCCCTTCTTCATCCTCACGACCGCCGCAGGTTTATGTTCTTCAATGCTTACGATTATCGAATTCGGGAGCCATCGCGAAACCGAAGCCGAGCGGACGAAAGTGAGTTTCTCGATCCGCTCCTTGACCGACGCAAGGTCTGCCGTCCATGCGCTGTTTTCTGCCGCCTCTGCATTGACGATCCGTTCGATGGTGTCGCGATGTGCCCGCTCGATTCCCGAGATCTCCACCCGCGTAACACTGAAGAAATCCGAATTAACGATCGTCCTAACTCCAAAGTAGCCAATGACGCCGATGCAAATTAGCATCGCCGTTGAAAGAACAAGCGGAAGCACACGTGCCGAACCGCCGCCATTTCCGACAGCCTTTCGATCGCGAACAGGCTTCCGTTTGCGCTCAGTTCCTGACCTTTTGGTTTTGACTGCGTTCGGTCGTTTCGCCATTTGCTCTTAATGATCAACTACGCATCTTCAGCGCTTCCAACAATTCGTCCGACAGCCGAGTGACGGTGCCGGCACCGAGGGTTATCACCAGATCGCCGTCGGTAAGCGACGGTACGATCTTTTCGGCGGCCGTTTCAATATCGCCGAGGTAAGTCACATTCTTGTGGCCGTATTTCTTGATGTTCTCAACAAGCACCTCAGCCGTGATTCCCTCGATCGGCGGTTCGCTTGCGGGGTAAATATCGAGAACGAAGAGAACGTCCGCGTTGTTGAATGCCAACGCAAATTCGTCCATCAATTCCTGCGTCCGCGTATATCGATGAGGCTGAAATGCGACGACGGTCCGGCTCCCGGCGGCGGCATTCTTGGCCGCGGCAAGAGTTGCGAGGATCTCGGTCGGGTGATGGCCGTAGTCATCGACGACCGTGACGCCGCCGACATCGCCCTTGAATTGAAACCGGCGATTAGCATTCTTGAACCCCGTGAATGCCTCTGCGATCTTTTCAAAAGGCACGTCGAGTTCCATCGCTACTGCGGTTGCTGCGAGTGCATTGTAAACATTATGTTTGCCCGGTACCGGCAGGTCGATCCGTCCGAGGACCTCCGTTCCCTTCCAGACCTCAAAAGTTGACCCGAAACCGTCGGTATATTTGATCTTGTGCGCTGAAATGTCGGCTTGTGCGGTCATACCGTAAGTGACACGCCGACGCTTGATATTCGGGATAATGAGTTGAACATTCGGATCGTCAAGGCAAATGATCGCGGCTCCGAAGAACGGCACCTTGTTGACAAAGTCCGTGAAGCACTGGACCACGTCGTCCATCCCCTTGTAGCTTTCCATATGCTCCTTGTCGATGTTGGTAACAACAGCGATCGTCGGGTAGAGCATCAAGAAGGACCGGTCGCTCTCGTCAGCCTCGGTCACAAACCACTCGGAGGAACCGACCTGAGCATTAGAGCCGAGCGTTTCAACGACACCGCCGACCACTGTTGTCGGATCGACCCCGGCGTGCTTCAAGATCGTTGCAACCATCGATGTCGTAGAGGTCTTTCCGTGTGTTCCGGAAATTGCGACAGCGTAAGGCTTCAAAACCATCAACTCCGCAAGCATCTCGGCTCGCGGAATTACGGGAATGCCGTTCTCCTTTGCGCGCACGATCTCGGGATTATCCGGCCGTACGGCGGAAGAATAAACGACCACCTGTGCCTCACCGACATTCTCCGCAGCATGGCCCTCGAAAATTCGAACATTGAAGTTCTGCTCGAGCCGATCAGTGTTTTTCGAACGTTTGATGTCCGAGCCCGAGACCTCAAATCCGAGGCTTGCAAGCACCTCGGCGATTCCGCTCATGCCGATACCGCCAATGCCGATAAAATGTATTTTCTTTACGTGTCTAAACATTAAAAACTTGCCTGTGATCAAATTCTGTGGTCAAGATCTTCGTCCATCAGAACTTTGCGACTTTGCCCCTTTGCGTCTTTGCGTTAACGACCCGGCTATTAAATGCTGTTCCGCAGTTCCTCGATCAGGTCTGCCGTACGCTCTGCCGCATCGGCCCGGCCCATTGCCTTTGCTGCGGCCTCCATTGCCGAGAGTTTCTCGGCGTCGCTAATTGTCGTCCGTATAAGCTCGGCGAGCTTTTCGCCATTGAGATCTGCCTGCAAGAGCATCTTTGCCGCGCCGCCTTCTTCGAGCGCTTCGGCATTCTTCCGCTGGTGGTCATCCGCGGCGGTCGGCAACGGGATCGTTATAGACGCCTTGCCCGCTGCGGCGAGTTCAGCACAGGTCGTCGCCCCGGCACGGCAGATCACCAGGTCCGCTCGAGCAAACTCATCGAACATATTTGCGATGAACGGCCGCACATCCGCCATTGGGAAGCCAGATCTACTATAAAGTTCGCGGATCTTCTCAAAATCTGCCTCACCGGTCTGGTGCGTTATCGTCAGCCGGTCTTTCAGTTCCGCAAGATGCGGCAAGGCATCGGCCATCGCATTGTTGATGGCCCGAGCCCCCTGAGAACCGCCGAAGATAAGCAAGTGAGCGACCTCGCTTCTTTGCTTCGGCGGAACCTCGAAGAATTCTTTTCTAACTGGATTCCCCGTCACGACGCCTTTCTTTCCGAAGTAAGGCAAAGAAGCTTCGAAGGTCAACGCAGCTTTATCGACGAACCTCGCGAGCTGGCGATTCGTAAAGCCCGGCAGTGCGTTCGAGTCCATCACAAGGGTCGGCACGCCCATTATCGCCGCCATCAAGAGCACCGGCCCTGAAACATATCCGCCCGCTCCGACGACGACGTGCGGCCGAAACTGCCTGATGATCTGACGTGCTTCGATGAAGCTCTTGGGAAGAACGGAAAGCCCTTTGATCTTGCCAACGAAACCTACGTTCTTAAGGCCCGCGCTATTGATCAGCGAAAGCTGGAAGCCCGCCTCGGGGACGATACGCGTTTCAAGCCCGCGGGCTGTGCCGACGAACAAGACCTCAGACGCCT
>CAZGLZ010000024.1:30594-39309 GCA_964526245.1 uncultured Chloracidobacterium sp.
GATGAACCGCCGTACGAGATGAACGGAAGCGGAATGCCCTTTGCCGGAAGTATTGAAATAACAACACTTATGTTAAATAGGGCCTGGACCGTTATGCCCGTTATCAAACCAATTCCAAGCAGCGTGCCGAAGCGGTCCGGGGCGTTCAATGCCGCCCTTGTGCCCCGCCAAAGCAGCACCGCGAAGGCCGCGACGATCGCCAGCGTGCCGACCAACCCGAATTCCTCGCCGACGACCGAGAATATGAAGTCGGAGTGCGGGTAAGGCAGATAAAAGAGCTTCTGCTGGCCGCGGGCAAAGCCCTCGCCGAGCACTCCGCCCGAGCCGATCGCGTAAAGCGACTGGCAAACCTGATAGCCGGCACCGGCAGCATTTTCCGGGTCGCAGGGATCGAGAAATGCTCCGAGCCGCCGCATCCGCCACGGCGCAAAATACAGAGCAGCCGCGACACCGGTAACAAAAACCCCGCCGACCCCAGCTACGTGGATCAACTTCGCCCCCGCCGCAAAATAGACGGCCGCAAAAACGGCACAGATCACCATCGTCGTGCCGAGGTCCGGCTCTGCAAAGATCAAACCTGCAACAAGGCCGACGACAAGGATCATCGGCAATAGCGTCGCCTTCAACTCACCGACGCGGTCGGCGTTTCGCACCAGGAACCACGCCAGAAAGACCGGCAAGGTTATCTTCGCGATCTCCGAGGGCTGCAGCGAAAGGCCGCCGAAGCGGATCCACCGCTGTGCTCCATTGATGGCCGGAAAGCCAAAAACCGCTATGAGAAGCGCGATCGTAACCAAAAGCCCAAGCAAAACGATCGGGAAGCTGTTCAGCCGGCGATAATCGACTCGGCTGGCGACGAACATTATCACGATGCCGGCGATTGTAAAGCCCGACTGCTTGTAAAAATACGTGAACTGCGAGGCTCCGGCCGTTTCGCGTTGGGCGATCATCGCCGATGCCGAATAGACCATCATCGTTCCGAAGACCGCGAGCCCCGCGGCCAGCAGAAACATGATCCAATCTATTCGATCTAACTTCATAACTAAGCATCGCCTGCCGCCGCCTGCTCGCTAAGAGCAAGCTTCGCCACCTCCGCTTTGAACGCCCGGCCGCGTTCCTCAAAACTGCCGAACATATCGAAACTAGCGCACGCCGGTGCAAGCAAAACCGAATCGCTGGCCTCGGCCGCCTCCGATGCAAGACGGACCGCATCGGCCATTGAGCCTGCCCGCTCGATCGGGGCATGTCCGGCGAGCTGAGAGGCTATGTTATCGCCATCCTCGCCATAAACGACGAGAGCCCGAACGCTCTTTTCGATCAGTGGAACGAGTGGTGAATAAGGTGCGTTCTTACCGCGGCCGCCGATCAGCAGAACGATCTTCCCAGCGTCTTCGCCAAGAGCTTCGAGAGCTTTCAGCGTCGCATCGACAGAGGTCGCCTTTGAGTCGTTGTAGAACCGAACGCCTTCGACCTCATCTACAAATTCGATCCTGTGCTCGACCCCACGGAATCGTGCGATCGTTTCCCTCATCGATTCCGGCGAGGCACCGCAGGCAAGCCCAGCAGCCATTGCGGCAAGCACGTTCTCAACGTTGTGCAGTCCGCGGATCGCGATCTCATCACGTGTAGTGAGCACCCTTTCCTTTCCTCCGCTTCGAGAAACAAGCTCACGGCCGCGGAGAAATAGCCCCTCGTCGAGTTCCTTCACAACGCTGAACATCACAACATGGGCACGAAGTCCCGATGCCCATCCAGCGGTAACCTCATTATCGGCGTTGAGCACGGCGAGGTCTTCGGGAGTCTGGTTCATAAAGATCCGATGCTTGGCCGCCGCGTAGTCCGAGAAAAGATCGTAGCGATCCAGGTGATTCGGCGTTACGTTCAAGCAGAGCGCCACTCGCGGATGGAGATCTACGATGGTCTCAAGCTGAAAGCTCGAAAGCTCGGCGACCGTCCAGGTATCGTCGTCAGCCTCGGCGACGAGGTCGATGAGCGGCCTGCCGATGTTGCCGCCGACAAGTGTATTAAGGCCGGCGTCCTTTAAGATCTCGCCGACGAGGGTCGTCGTGGTCGTTTTGCCGTTCGAGCCGGTAATGCCGACCATTCTGCCTTTCAAAAAACGATACGCAAGTTCGACCTCACCGATCACCTCGCCATCTTTTCGGTCCACATATCGAGCCGGGATCGAACCGGTCGGCACGCCGGGCGAGATCACAACCAGATCGATCTGGTCGAGCAGCCACGACGGGATCTCCCCGTCGATCAGCCCAACGCCATTTGCTTCTTTCAAAGATCTCGCCGCATCGCTCCACTCGGCGATCGGCTTTCGGTCGTGCAGAGCGACGGTCGCCCCGCGCTCGGAAAGAAACTTCACGGAGGCTACTCCCGACCTACCGGCTCCAAGTACCAATGCTTTGCGGCCATCGACCTTCATCTTTATTTCGAGACCAGCTTACAGCTTCTAGCTAATAGCTATCAGCTTTGCTTTACCTTAACTTCAGCGTCGAAAGACTTAACAACGCGAACAGGATCGCTACGATCACGAAGCGAAAAACTATCTTCGGCTCCTTCCAGCCTGCCATTTGAAAGTGGTGGTGAAGCGGTGCCTGGAGAAATATCCGCTTGCCGACTCCGCCGGTCTTCTTAGTGAACTTGAAGAACGAAACCTGGATCATCACCGAAAGTGCCTCGATGATGAAGATGCCCCCGATGAACGGCAAAAGAAACTCCTGCTTCGTCAGGATCGCGACGGTTCCAAGCGCTCCGCCGATCGCCAGCGAACCGACGTCTCCCATAAAGACTTCCGCCGGAGGAGCGTTATACCAGAGAAACCCGAGGCTTGCCCCGACCATCGCTCCGCAGAATACAGTAAGTTCGCCTGCGGCCGGGATATGAGCAAGGTCAAGGTATTCAGCCCAACGCCTATCGCTAGAAACGTAGGTCAACGCGGTCAATGCTGCCATCGCGATGAAGGTAACGCTCGTCGCGAGTCCATCAAGGCCGTCCGTAAGATTTACCGCGTTCGATGACCCAAGTAAGACGAAGACAATGAAAACCAGATAAAGCCACGGACCGATATTTGTAATATCGGTTTCGACCGTCGCCCGAAAGAACGGAATACTAAGCTTCCAGGTATAGTTCGTAAGGAAGTAAAGAACCGCCCAAACGCCCAGTGCGGTAAACAGTTGCCCGGCAAGTTTTTGCCGACCGGTGAGCCCAAGGCTCCGCTTCTTTACGATCTTTATATAGTCGTCCGCAAAGCCGACCGCGGCGAAAAGCGTTGTGGCGCCGAGAGCCAACCAAAGAAAAAGATTGTCGAGTCGAGCCCAAAGGACGGTGGAAAGAATCACCGTTCCGATGATCAGCACTCCGCCCATTGTCGGGGTCCCCTTTTTGGCCTGATGCTCTGCAGATAGCTCCTCGCGGATCTCCTGCCCAACCTTAAGTGCCTCAAGTTTGCGGATCACCCATTTGCCAAGGAAAAGCGAAATCAGCAGTGCGGTGATCGTCGCCCAAGCGGTTCGAAAGGTCACATACTGAAAAACATTGAGCGCCTTGAAGAGATACGATTCGCTTGCCGCACCGTAGTCGCGGAATATCCATTGATATAAAAGATGATAGAGCATCTATCTCTCCGTCCCGGCTTCGAACCGCCCGCCGGCCTTTCATGCTGTTGTCCGACTAACTTCGCTCGAACTTGTCGTCCAACTTCTCAAGCACACGCTCCGTCTTGACCCCACGCGACCCTTTTACCAGGATGACGTCGCCTGGTCTGACCAGGCCGGCAAGCATTTCGCCAGCGGTATCGGAATCTGCTGCGAACACTGCTTCACTAATTCCCTCGGCCTTTGCTCCGGCAACGATGTGCTCGGCGAGCCCGCGGACGCCGAGCAAAAGATCGACCCCAAGATTGCCGATCCTCCGGCCGGCTTCTTGATGCATTTCGACCGCCGCCTCACCAAGCTCTAGCATTTCGCCGGCGACGACGATCTTCCGTTCGTCCGGGCGGCTTCCCGCAACAAGTGTTTCGGCCATCGATACAAGCGCATCCGGATTTGAGTTATAGGAATCATTGATAACGCGGAATCCGGCCTTGTACTCAACTATCTCACCACGCTGCCCCGGAGCAGTCACGGTCGCAAATGCCCCCGCGATGTCCGTCGGGCCAATGCCATATACATGGCCGACCGCCGCGGCCGCCAACGCGTTCATGACGTTATGCTTGCCGTTCAGCGGAAATGCGACCTCGGCCTCTCCGGCCGGCGTGACCAGCTTGAACCTCGTTTTGCCAAATCCCGTGAACTCGATATCCTTCGCCCGGACGTCGGCTTCGTTCTCGATCCCAAATGTTACAACGTGGCCTTTCGATAGGTCGGCCATCGAAGCAACGCGATGATCGTCCGCATTGAGCACTGCGGTTCCGCCGTCTTTCATTCCTTCAACTATCTCAGCCTTGGCCTGGCGGATCCGTTCGATCGTTCCCAAATGCTCGATGTGCACCGGCAAGACGTTCAGGACCACCGAAACATCGGGCGGGGTTATCCGGCATAGCCGCTGGATCTCGTTTAGCGGTGTCGACATCCCCATCTCGAGAACCGCCATTTGGTACGAGGCGTCGGCCGCAATTTCAAGCACCGTCAACGGATGCCCGAGGCCGTTGTTGTAGTTCTTCTTGTTGCGCAGGATACGCAGCCCCGCTGATGAAAGAACGTGAGCGGTCAGCTCTTTTGCAGTGGTCTTGCCGGCACTCCCGGTAATAGCGACAACGGGCCGATCCCATTCGAGATAGACCTGATGCGCCAGCGCCTGAAGCGAAGCAATTACGTCATCCGAGAAGATCAGTCGCTGTTTCTCGCCATCAAGAGTCCCAAAATGCTCAGTAAAACGGTCATCGCGAACAACCGCTGCCGCCGCTCCCGCTGCGAGGGCGGCCGGCACATATTCGGTCGAATCGGCAAAATCGCCATTGAACCCATTGTTTTTGTACTCCGGTTGCGAGAGTGCAAAAAAGACACTCCCCGCATCGGCTTCGCGCGAATCGATCACAAATCGTGTGACATCGCTCTCGGCCAGTGCGGGGTCAAGGTGGGGCGACCTGCCCGCCATTTTCTCAATTGCTTCGCGAAGCTTCATTCTTTGATTTCGCGGAGCTCGCCGGTTGCTTTTGTTTCACATCCGGTTTCTTTCCGCTCGGCACTGCTGCCGCTATTCTCTCTCCTCTATTCCTGCCGGGCTGTGGCTTTCGCTCCTCGGCCGCCTCTTGTTCTGATCGGTCGGTTTCGGCCGGTTCTGCATCTTCGCCCGTTAACGATTCCCCATTTCCCACGGTCTCGGCCAAGAGTTCGCCGCCTTCGTCTTCGATCTGCGGCACTTCGCTCGGCGAGATCTTTAGTGTCGGGAGCAATTTATCCGCGATCTCTTTAAACACGGGAGCCGCGACCGACCCGCCGTCGCGGCCGCCGTTTCGAGGCTCGTCAATTACCACCGCGATCGTGACCTCCGGATTCTCTGCCGGCGCCATTCCGATGAACGACGAAACGTACTTGGCCGAGTTCACCCGCTTGAGTTTCTCGTCAAATTTCCACGCGGTTCCGGTTTTCCCTGCAGCCGAATAACCGCTCGGAGCCGCCTTCTTCCCGGTCCCCGAAACCACGACCTCTCTCAGCATTTCCCTAACGTCACGCGCAGTTTCGGCGGACACGACCCGGTTTTTCGCCGGATTCGCCGCTGAAACGATCGTTTCCTCATGGTCACGGATTTCCTTTATTATATGTGGCTGAATTCTGACGCCGTCGTTTGCTATCGTCGCAAAAGCCGTTGCCATTTGCAAAGCAGACACGCCAATTTCATACCCGATCGCCATCGATGCGAGCGAATCGCCGTACCAACGCTCAGGTGAACGAACAACGCCGGCGGTTTCCGCGGGCAATTCGATGCCCGTGGCAGCCCCAAAGCCGAAATCCAGAATGCTCTGATGGAAATCCTTCTTCCCGACCCGCATAGCAGTCCGGATAGCTCCGACGTTGCTTGATACGGCCATCGCTCGTGAATACGAGATAGAACCATAACGGCCCGAGTCGCGAAAACGCCGCGAACCAATCTCGATCGTTCCGGAACCAAGGTCAATATGGTTTTGCGGCCGGATCAGATCGCGTTCTCGAGCGGCACTATAGGTTATTAGCTTGAAGACCGAGCCGGGCGAGTACATATTCTGAATCGCTGCGTTGCGAAGGTTGTTGTCATCGATCGACTCGAGCTTCGATGGGTCGAAGGTCGGATAGTTGGCTAGGGCAAGCACCTCGCCCGTCTTGTTTGCGATAATGACCGCCATTCCGGCCTTTGCATTCGCATTCTTAACGGCGGCAGCAAGGGCGGTCTCGGCAAAATATTGTGCCGAATTATCAATGGTCAAAACCACATCACCCGGCGGAGCCTTTTCAGTTACCACCTCGTCGTAAACACGGCCAAGCCTGTCGCGTTCCTGCTCTCGGCGGATCACGGCCCCGTAAAGTACGTCGTTTTGAGATTGTTCGATACCCGCTTGCCCGACGCCTTCTGCATCGCTGAAACCGATCACATGAGCCGCGAGCGGACCGTGCGGATAACTCCGCTTTTGCGAATCACGCCAGAATAGGCCTTCGTATTTGGGTGTGCCGGCCTTTCGAACATTTGGTGTGTCAAGCGCACGATCGATCGCTTCGACCTCGGTTGCGTCAAGCCCTTTCGCGATCGGCACGGCCTTGCGGCCGAGTTCTTTAGCCTCTTCGAGCACTTTCCGCAACTCGGCCGGCTTTGTCTTCAACGCCTTTGCAATATCCTCAGATGCCTTTGCGATGTCGTCTATCGCGGTCGCGTCAGCATAGAGCGCTTTTACCGAAACACTGATCGCGAGTGCCCTGCCATTGCGGTCGTAGATCGTACCGCGGGGCAGGCGGCTTTTTCGAACATCTCGCCGCTGGCTGGCAGCCTTTTCTTTGAGGGGCTCGTGCTGGGTGATCTGTAGGTATACCAGCCGAGCCCCAACTCCGCCAAACCAGACGACGAAGACCGCGATCACGATCATAAATCGGATGAATGCGGTCTGTCGTAATTCAGCGGCCGTTTTCTTTTTCTTTGCGTTCAGTATTTTCTTGGCCATACGCACGCTCTATTTAAGTCTTGCTGCTGCGGTCAATGTAGTTTTCGGTGCAGATTCCGCGACCCGACGAGGCCTGGCTTCCGAACGCGAGGGCTCAGCGGCGGGCAACTTCTTCTCGATAGTCGCGACCGTCACCTTTGGCTTCTGCTCGGGTTTGGCCGCCTCAACCGCCTTCCGGTCCCGCTCGGCGGCCCTTACCGTATCCGCAACAGGCTTAGAGTAAACGATCCTTTCGACCGCGGGTTCGGCCGAATTTCGTGTCGCTCCGGTCTCCGGTTTGGGAGCAACTGCGAGGACCGGAACTTCATTGGTTGTGATTTCCCTTTCGACAAAACCGAGCCGCTTAGCGGTCCGTGCAAGTTCGGCGGGCGAGAGGGCGGTCTCGCGGGCAAGAAGCAGCCGACGCTTCTCTGCTTCGAGTTCCTCTACTTTTGAACGAAGCTCCGAGTTCTTTATCCCAAGCTCAACCGTCGCAAAGTGCTGAACCGCGACCAGAAAGAAGCCGGCCATTACAAGTACTGCGCAGAGCACGGTGATGAGCAAATACTTGAATGAGCCGCCTCGGCCGCTTTTCTTTATTTTTCTTTTGATCGATGGATTTCGCTTCGTCATCTTTAACCTACCTATATCGTTGGGAGTTTTCTTGCCGCTCTAAGTTTCGCGCTTCGTGCCCGCGGGTTTGCGTCTGATTCTTCCGGCTTCGGCTCGATCGGTTTCTTTGTCAGTATTTCAAGCTTCTTTTCGGCCCCGCACTGGCAAACCGGTAGTCGCGGCGGGCAGCTGCATTTACCCGAAAGCCGCCTGAATTCGTTCTTGACGATCCTGTCTTCCAGCGAATGAAAGGTAATGATCGCGACGACACCAGCAGGCCTTAGAAGTTCCGCGGCATCATCTATGAAACCAGCGAGGATCTCGGTTTCCCGGTTGACCGCGATCCGTAATGCCTGAAAAGTCCTTGTCGCCGGATGTATTCGCTCGCCGTGCTTTCTGCCGAGCACGGAGGCCACAAGATCGGCGAGTTCGGTCGTTGTCCGGACCGGCCTCCCTTCCTCGCGTCGCTTAACGATCCTCCGCGCGATCCGCCGCGATGCCCGCTCCTCACCAAAGCCGTAGATCAGGTTGGCTATCTCTTCCTCGCTTAGTTCCTCAAGGAGTTCAGCCGCCGTGGCATCGCCCGAGTCCGGATCCATTCTCATATCAAGCGGTGCATCAAACCGAAAACTGAAACCTCGCTCAGGCGAATCGATCTGGAACGATGAGATACCAAGATCTGCGAGTATGCCGTCAACCGACCCGATTCCAAACTCGGAAAGTGCCGAGCGAATATCGGCGAAATTCGTATGGATCGCTGTGAACCGGTCGCCAAATCTCGAAAGGCGTTGCCGAGCAAGATCGAGGGCCGCCGCGTCCTGGTCGAGCCCGATCACGCGGGCTTTTTCGGAACGTTCGAGCATCGCCTCGCTATGGCCGCCCATTCCGAGCGTCGCATCGACGATTATTTCTGCGGTCGCAAAGTCAAAGAACCCAAGTGATTCTTCAAGCAACACCGAGCGGTGTCTGGAAGCTGCATCAAGCTG
>CAZGLZ010000025.1:0-37443 GCA_964526245.1 uncultured Chloracidobacterium sp.
CTCGATACCGAGATCGTCTCCGTCTCGCCCGAGATGGACAAGGTAAAGAAGCTGATCCTAAAGATCGCAAAGTCGAACTCGACCGTCCTCATTCGCGGCGAAAGCGGCACCGGCAAGGAGCTGATCGCTCGGGCGATCCACATCAACAGCCTCCGGGCGAGCAATACTTTTCAGGCGGTCAACTGTGCCGCCATCAACGAGAACCTGCTCGAATCGGAACTCTTCGGCCATGAGAAGGGCTCCTTTACCGGAGCGGTCGGCGAAAAGAAGGGGCTCTTTGAAATTGCCGATGGCGGCACGCTTTTCCTTGACGAGATCGGCGAGCTCGACATCGCCCTCCAGGCAAAACTCCTGCGTGCTTTGCAGGAACGCGAGATACGCCGCGTCGGCGGGGTGAAAGAGATACCGGTCGACGTCCGCGTGCTCGCCGCAACCAACCGCGACCTCCTGAAGATGACGGAGGAGAACCGCTTCCGCGAAGATCTTTATTATCGGCTCAACGTACTTTCGATAGAGATACCGCCGCTCCGCGAACGCCGTTCGGACATCCCGGCACTGATGGAGTTTTTCATCAAGAAGCACACCCGCGGGACGGACCGCGAGATAAAGATCGAACCCGCGGCAAAGTCACTGCTCAACGACTACCATTACCCCGGTAATGTCCGCCAGCTTGAATCGGCGATCGAGCGGGCGATACTGCTCTCGGAGAACGACACCATCACCCTCGACGACCTGCCGCCCGAGATGTCGGCCGGCAGCCGCCCCGCGGAGATCGGCGGCGACTCGAACTTCAAACTCCCGCCCGAAGGCGTCAATTTCGAGGACGTCGAACGAAGCCTGATCGAACAGGCAATGGAGCGAACCGACGGCAATATCACCAAATCCGCCAAGCTCCTCGGCCTGACCTTCCGAACGCTCCAATACCGCCTGGAGAAGTACGGAATAAAGAAGGACGAGAGCGAAGAGGACGGTGAAGAGTGATAAGTGGCGAGCTTTCCAACTGAATTCGAACAGGATCAGCAGGATAGACAAGATAATTTTGTGGACAATCCTGCCCATCCTGTCTATCCTGTTTGAAATATTGCCGGAGTGACACGCTATGGAATGGTTTTCGACATTGACACTCGCTCTCGGGTCCGCATGGACAAGCGGGATAAATCTCTACGCGACCGTTTCCGTGCTTGGGCTCTTGCAGCGGCTCGGCGGTGTGAAGCTGCCAGGCGGGCTTGATGTCCTCGACAATTGGTGGATCATCGGCATCGCCGGCGGGCTCTACATCGTCGAGTTCTTTGCCGACAAGATTCCGTATGTGGATAGCGTTTGGGACGTTGTCCATACCTTTATTCGCGTTCCGGCGGGTGCGGTCGTCGCTTATGCGGCGGTTGCCGATATGGACCCGGCGATCGTCATTCCCGCAACGCTGATCGGCGGCGGATTTGCCTTTGCTTCGCACGGCACAAAGGCGGCCGCTCGAATGGGTGCCAACCTTTCGCCCGAGCCGGTCTCGAACATAGTGCTGTCGCTCGTCGAGGATGTGATCGCCTTTGTCGGTGCGTTCCTTTCTGTCTTTGCACCGGTCGTTATCGCCGTCGTGCTGGTCGTGTTCGCGATCGCCTTCTTTTGGTTCTTTCCGAAGATCTATCGGGCCATCCGAGCGCTCTTTCGCGGAGTGCGGGCATTTGTCCGCGGCGAATCTTTATCCGACGTTGCACGCAAGGCCGGCTAGGCTGGCCCGTTCTATTCCCATAGTTCGTCTGAACTGATGGAGGAATAGAAATGAAAAGACTCTCTCTGGCCGCCCTTGTTCTTGCTTCCCTTTTGTTCTCAGCCTGTGGTTCGGCCGGCGTCGGAAGCAGTGCCGACCGCCTAGGTTCCGTTTCGAGCGAATCAGAGCCGGAGAACGCTTCCGCAGCAAACACCGCTCCCGACCAGCTCCGCAAAATGGGCGGCGGAGGCGGCGGTGGAAGAAATGAGCCCGCGACTGAAACGATCTCGGTCGATCAGGCATCCGCCTCGCAGCAAACGCCCATTCCGGCCGACCGCAAGATAATCCGCAACGCCGAACTAGACCTCGAATCCGAAGCTCCGGACGAAGCTCAGACCCGCATCACGGCGATCGCCGAGCAGATGGGCGGCTTTGTCGTCGAATCGCAGCAAAGCTCGAGCGACGTTCGTTCATCCCGCCGCGACATCGTCTCGATGACCGTTCGCGTGCCTTCGGCAAAGTTTGGCGAAACGCTTGAAGCGATCCGGAATGCCTCGGGCCGCGTCGTCGTTGAGTCCGTGAAAGGGCAGGACGTAACGCAAGAGTTCATCGACATCGAGGCACGGCTCAAGGCCCAGCAGGCGCTCGAGGCTCAGTTCACCGAGATAATGAAGCGGGCCAACACGGTCGAAGACGCGCTCGAGGTTCAGCGGCAGCTTGCCGTCGTCCGCGGCGAGATCGAAAAGATCGAGGGCCGCAAGCGCTTTCTTGAAAACCAATCGAGCCTTTCGACCATCAAGCTTCGCATCCGCACGCCGGCGGTCATCTCCGCGGGCGGCCCGGGCTTCTTCACTCGGCTGACGGATTCGATCAATACGGGCCTTGATTCCGCACTTGATTTCGTTCTCGGCCTGCTCACGGTCCTGATTGCCGCATTACCGTTTCTTTTGTTCATCTGCTTGCCCGCATACCTTATCTTTCGATACTTTTGGAGAAAGGCTCGGCGGCGGATGACCGCAGCGAAGATCATCGAAGAAGAACTCAAGGGCGAATGAATTGGGAAAAAGCATTTCAGGCGATGGCGGTCTTGCTGGCAGCGGCCGCCATTTATTTTTTCTGGGCCGGTAATACGGATTGGACGTTTGCCGCCGGTGTATTGGGTGCGGTCGCATTCTTTTTGAGCGTTCGGGTACAGGTCAAGGGACGCAACCGCGTCCGAGAAGCCGAGCGCTTGGCCGCAGAAGCTGAAGATCAGGCGCCCGGCGAAGAAGGCCAATGAGATTTCTGCCGCCGCCTTGACGCGTTCAAAGTTAGACACGGTTTCCGCATTTCAGCCCCTGCCGCGTCTCAATGATTTATGGCAAAGATCGTCCTCGCAACCTTCGGCTCGCTCGGCGACCTTCACCCAAAGATAGCTCTCGGCACTGAACTCGAGCGTCGCGGCCACGATGTCTCCATCGCCGCGATGGAGTTTTACCGCGAAAAGATCGGCCAGATCGGGCTCGGCTTTCACCCGATGGCGCCGCACCTTGACCCCAACGACGATTCGCTGGCAAAGGACCTGATGGACAACGACACGGGGTCGGAGACCATCTTGCGGGACATCATAATGCCGAGCCTGCCGGCGATGTACGACGACCTGGTCGCGGCGACCGCCGGTGCGGACCTCGTCGTCTCGGGCGAGATCACTTACGCCATCAAGTCGCTGGTCGAGACGACCGATATCAAATGGGTCTCGACGACGCTTTCGCCCATCGCTTTCTTTTCCAATTACGACCCGCCCGTGCCGCCGCCGGCACCTTGGTTTGAGAATCTGCGCTTTCTCGGGCCTGCATTTCACCGCCTTATCTTCTCTTTTGCCAAGCGGCAAACGTATGCTTGGCTCGCGGATTACCGGAAGTTTCGCCGCGGCCTCGGCCTTAGCGAGGACCACGACCCGATCTTTGCGGGCAAGTTTTCGCGAGACGCGCACCTTGCGATGTTTTCAAGCGTGCTTGGCGAGCCGCAGCCCGATTGGCCGCCGCATACGCTGCAGACCGGCTTTTGCTTCTACGATGGCCAGGCCGATAGCGGCAAGATGCCCGAAGGCCTCGAAGACTTTCTCGATTCCGGCGAGCCGCCGATCGTTTTCACGCTTGGCTCGGCGGCTGTAATGGACCCGGGCGAGTTCTTTAACGAGAGCATTAAGGCCGCGAAAAAGCTCAAGCGGCGGGCGGTAATGCTATACGGCATCTTTAACCAACCACCGGACGGGTTGACCGATGACGTTGTCGGTTTTGACTACGCGCCATATTCGCGGATATTTCCGCGGGCGGCCTGCGTCGTCCATCAGGGCGGCGTCGGTACGACCGGGCAGGTGCTTCGTGCCGGAGTGCCGCACGTGATAATGCCCTACGGCCACGACCAGCCGGACAATGCGGCTCGCTGCCGCCGGGCGGGCGTCGCCGAGATCGTTCGGCGAGGCAATTACACCGCGGACACTGCCGCAAAAACGATCGACCGGATACTCGGCGACTCTTCCTATCGAACAAAAGCCCGTGAGCTAGCGGCCGTCGTTGCGGCTGAAGGCGGAACGGCTGCGGCCTGCGACCGCATCGAGAAAGTTTTAAACTCCGCACCGTAAACGCTAAGATTAAGTTTTAGCGTTATGCGAACACTCCGGGCAGAACAACTCAGCGTCAGATCGCCGATCGCGGCTTTCCTCGTGCTCTTTCTGGCACTTGCGGGAGCGTTTCCGCTCGTTGGACAAGAGCCAGCGGTCGATCCGGACGAGATCGCCGCTAGATTCTCGCTTCCGCGGGTCACATCCGCCGAAGAATTTGCCAAGGTCGCCCGGACGCTTCACCCCGAAACGCCCTATTCGCTTCCGCACGCGATGTTCTTCATCGACCGGAAGGAAGGCAACCGAATATACTACGCCGATTCGAACCGCTATCGCTTCCACAAGGATTTTCTGCTGGCAACTTATCTCGTCCCGCGTGGAGCCGACGTCTTTGGCCCGATCTATATCGATGAGGACCGTCGGTTCATCGTCGGGACGGTCGCGTTTCAGCGGACGGTCGATAAATACACCTGGGAAATCTGGGAAGGCGATATGGCGACCGCCGAGCACCTGAGAACGGCGCACGAGGTCATCAACCGGACGTTCTTCACCGAGGTCGCCTATAAGCCAAACTCGACGCGGCAGGAAGACCTTTCCGCCGGGCTCGGATTTCCGCGGGTGCTGCAGAGCGAGATAATCAAGAATCAGGAGTACGTTGCCCTAAACCCCGGACGCGCTGTCGGCCGGATCCACGTGATCGAAAAGCTGGATGACACGGTCGAGATCGGCGATAACGAGATAGTCGTTCTCAAAGAGCTGCCGATGTCGCTGCCGCCCGTCCGCGGGATAATCGTCGCAAAGCCCTCGTCGCCGCTCTCGCACGTAAACATCCTCGCCAAGGGCTGGAACGTGCCGAACGTTTACATCAAGGACGCTGACAAGCTATTCAAAGACAAGCATTCGTTCGTTTGGGAGCTTGAGGCGACGATGACCGAATACAAGTTTCGCCCGGCCGATACGGAACTGCTCCGCACCGAATTCAAGTCGCCGGACCAGCAAATTCCTCCTGTCAACATGGAGGTGACAAAGCTCACGGGCCTCAAGGAAATGCGGCGGACGGACAGCGTTGCCTTCGGTGCGAAAGCTGCTAATCTCGGCGAGATATTCCACGCAAAAGTTCCCGGCATCACGGTCCCGGACGGCTTCTCGATCCCGTTCTACTGGTACGACAAGTTCATGAAGGACAACGGCCTCGACAAGGTCGTTGACAAGCTGCTCGAGGATTACGATTTCATCCACAATCCGCGTTACCGAAGAGAGAAACTCGAGGAACTTCGGAGCGCTATCCAGAACGGAAAGTTCGACCCCGCTCTTCGCCGCCAGGTGCTTGCCCGCTGGCGGACGCAGTTGCGTTATGCGCCGGTATTTGTCCGCAGTTCGTCGAATGCCGAAGACCTGCCGAACTTCTCCGGTGCCGGGCTTTACTCAAGCGCATTCAATATCCGAACGGCGGATCAGATGCTCGCCGGCATCAAGAAGGTCTGGGGTTCGCTCTGGAACGCGCGGGCTTATGAATCACGCACTCGCAATTACGTGAGCCAGGACGATGTCTATATGTCGGCGCTGATCCAGGTCGGTGTCGATATGGAAAAAGGCGGCGTGCTGATCACCAAAGACCCGTACAACAATGTGAAGGGCGATGCCGTTTATATCAGCTCGGTCTGCGGCCATAATTCGCGTGTGGTCAACAACAGCGGCATCCCGGAGCAGATTCTTTTCTTGGGCGAGACGAGCTCGATCTCGGTCGTCACGCTCTCCGATCAGGAGAACGCCCTTCGCTTTGATGCCCGCGGCGACCTCAAGCAGGTTGTCGATAAATGTGCCGGGCCGGGCGGCCGCGTTATCAGCGATGCCGAGGTAAAGCGGCTCGTCGATGCCGCAAAGCTGATCACCGTGGCGTTCGATTCGGTGCCGCAGGATATCGAATGGGGCATAATGCGCGGTAGAATATACGTAGTTCAAACACGGCCATACGCCGATTAAATTTAGCTGATTTTTTGGAGACGATTATGAGAAAGATCTCTTTGGCCATTATTGCAGGTTCGCTTTTCGCGGCCGGCTGTAATTCCGACGGTGCGGGCCGTGCCGCCGCGGACAATACCGCAAACGCTCCGATGCGCTCCGAGCGAATGGAGCCGACGACGCAGCATACCTTCGAGAATATGCCCGAGAAACCCGCAGGGCCCGTGAAGCCGACCGGAGGAAAATGGAGTGCCGCTGGTGACCCGATCGATACGACCGACTTTGACAAGGCGATCGCCGACGCCGAAAAGAACCTGAAGGCAAAGCCGAGCGATGCAGCCGCAAAAACCGCCGCGGTCGAAGCTTACTTCAAGCGCGGATTTGCCTTGACCGAGGCTCGGCAATACGCCTCGGCACTCGGCGACTACCGCCGGGCACTCAAGCTGGACCCGAACCACGAGGAGTCGAAGAAATGGCAGCAGCAGATCATCGGCATCTACGAGATGATGAAGAAGGAATACCCGAAGCCGGGCGAAGAGCCCGCGCCGCTGCCCTTTAAGAAAGAAGGAGCTTGAGGGCCAAGGTAGAAAAGTGAAAGAGTGAAAAAGTGAAAAGGTGAAAAAGTGAAAAGGTGAAAAAGGGGCGGAGCGTTCACTTCTCCGCCAGAAAGTGTTAGTTTTCCGAATTAAACTCCTACCTTTTTCCCTTTTTCCCTTTTTTCACTTTCACCGCGTTTTCACTTTTTAGCGTTTTCACTTTTTCACTTTTTCACTTTTTAACGTTTTCACTTTTTCACCAGCATTCAATAAACTTCTAGATTCGAATTTACGATCTTATCTAACGAAACTTTTATGGCTATTTCAGCAAACGATATCAGAAAAGGAATGGTGATCCTCCACGAAGGAGCACCGGTCAAGGTGATGGACTTTCATCACCACACGCCCGGCAACTTGCGGGCGATGGTTCAGGCACGCCTTCGCAACCTGCTTACGGGCAATTCGTTCGAGTACCGCTTTCGGTCAAATGACTCGCTCGAACGCGTTATCCTCGAGCAGCACAAGATGGAATATCTGTATTCGGACGGCACGCACCACCACTTCATGAACCAGGAAAATTTTGAGCAGGTGGCGCTCACCGAAGAGGAACTCGGCGATGCCGCCCAGTGGCTGATGCCGGGCCTGACCATCGAGGTCGAGTTTTACAACGGCACGCCGATCGGCGTACAGCTTCCGGCGTCGATGGAGCTGACCGTGACCGAGACCGAGCCGCAGCTCAAAGGAGCTACCGCTTCGAACTCGAACAAGCCGGCCACACTTGAGAACGGCGTAACGCTGATGGTCCCGCCCTTTATCACCGAAGGCGAAAAGATCCGCGTCAACCCGACCGAAGCGCGGTATATGGAACGGGTGAAATAGTTCCAAGTTACAGAGTTTCAGAGTTGCAGAGTTTGGGATGGCTTCCGAACTCTGCATTTTTATGTAAACTCAGGTTCGGCAATGTACTTCATCTACAGCATCTTGCTCTCCGCTGCATTCGTGCTGATGCTGCCGCTGTTCCTCGTGCGGCGGGAGAAGTATGCCGCCGGGTTCAAGCAGCGGCTTGGCAATTATCCCGAATTCAAACACGACGGCCGGAAGGTCATTTGGCTTCATTGCGTCTCGGTCGGCGAGGCGAATGCCGCAAGGCCGCTGGTCGATGGACTGCTCAGCGCATTCCCCGGCCATCGAGTAGTTATCTCAACCACAACAAGGACCGGGCAGCAGCTCGCGGAGAAGATCTTTGCGGGCAAGGCTAACGCGGTTTTCTACTTTCCATTCGATTGGAAATTCTCTGTCCGGCGGGCGCTGAACCACTTCAAGCCATCGGCCGTATTGCTGATGGAGACGGAGATCTGGCCGCGGTTCATCAATGAAGCACAACTCGCCGGGGCAAAGGTCGCGATAGTCAATGGCCGGCTCTCGGAACGCTCGTTCGGCAGATACCAAAAGCTCCGCGGCTTCTTGAAACGCGTGCTTGCCGATGTCGATCTTGCATTGACGCAAGGCGGCGACGACGCGAACCGCCTCATCTCGCTCGGGCTCGCCGCCGCCAAAGCGAAGGTGACGGGAAGTATCAAATTTGACTTCGCGGATGACCCTCGGGACGCCGAAATCGCCACCGCGCTCAATGAGCGTTTTCGGTTCGATGACGGCAGGACCGTTATCGCCGCCGCAAGCACCCACGACCCCGAAGAGCGTTGGGTGCTGGATGCTTTTTGCTCGATTCTTGCGGGCGAGGCGAAGATAAAGCCGCGGCTCGTCATCGCACCGCGGCATCCGGAAAGGTTCGGTGATGTTGCCCGGCTTCTTCGCGAATTTCGTGACGACGACGCCTGCGAATACAAGCGCTATCGCATCGCCCGCCGAAGCGAGGCCCCAAGCGATGCGGACTCCGAAGCCGACATTATCTTGCTCGATTCGATCGGCGAGCTGCGTGCTCTCTATCGGGTGACCATGATCGCTTTCGTCGGCGGTTCGCTCATCCCGCACGGCGGCCAGAGCGTGCTCGAACCCGCGGCCGCAGGCAACGCCATTATCACCGGCCTGCATACATTTAATTTCGCCGACGTGATGCGCGTTTTCCTCGAGAACAACGCCGTTATCCAGCTTCCCGAACAAACGAATCAGGCCATTCCCGACGACCTTTTCATGCAGATCTTAGACCTGCTCGAAGAACCCGAGGAACGCGAGCGGCTAGCCCGCAATGCCCGGGCCGTTATGGAAACAAACCGCGGTGCGACCGCGAAGACCGTCGAACTTCTAAGGCATTTCCTAAACTGATAACTTTCAACTTAGAACTTTTAACTGTTCTATAAATGATCCTCGTCTTTTATATCTTCGCCGCCGTGCTCGTCTGGTTCAGCGTTAGGTCGTTCCGCGGCGGGCTCGAGTATCTGCGTTTCTTTCGCGAGGAGTTGTCCAAGCCGCCGTCGGATTGGGAGCCGATGGTGACGATCATCGCTCCGTGCAAGGGCGTTGATGAAGGAATGCTTGCGAACTTTGACGCGTTGCTCCAACAGGATCTGCCCGAGTACGAGGTCATCTTTGTCATTGACGACGCGGACGACCCGGCCGCCGGCGTGATCGAGCAAGCGTGGCAGGAAGCCCAGCGGCACGTAAAGCTCGTCGTCGCACCGAGAGCAACCGCGTCGAGCCAAAAGGTCGAGAACCTTCGCGAAGGCGTTCTCCATGCCGACCCGAAGAGCGAGGTCTTCGTCTTTGTCGATTCCGATGCACGCCCCTCGCCCGGCTGGCTTCGTGCGTTGATCGCACCGCTCCGCGATGAAACCATCGGGGCCGCGACCGGTTACCGCTGGTTCATCTCCGACGAACCGACGCTAACCTCCGAACTCCGCTCCGCATGGAACGCCTCGATCGCCTCGGCGCTCGGCCCAAACGAGAAAAGCAATTTCACTTGGGGCGGCTCGATGGCCATCCGCCGCGACGTCTTTGACCGGATCGGAATGCGAGAGAAATGGCAGGGCACGCTCTCCGACGATTTTGCGGTCACGCGGGCGATGCGTGCCGCCGGCCTCCGCATCCGCTTCGTCCCGCAGGCGCTGACCGCTTCGGTCGAGAACTGCACCTTCCGCGAGCTTTTTGAATTCACCAACCGCCAGATGAAGATCACCCGGGTTTATATGCCGCAGCTTTGGCTGATGTCGTTCTTTGGCTCCGGGCTTTTCAATCTTGTAATGGCCGCGGCGATCCTGATCGCCATTCTGAGCAAGGCCAACGGCGTTCCCGTCTGGGCGGCTCTCGCGACGCTCTTTCTTGTCTCATTCTTTTCCGTCGGCAAGGCCGTGCTTCGTCTCTACGCCGTCCGGCTCGCCCTGCCGCAGTTCGGGCCCGAGCTTCGCCGCCAGCGTTTCTCGCAGTACACGCTCTGGCTCTTTACGCCGGCGATCTTCTTCGCAAATTGCGTCGCCGCTCTGCTCTCGCGTGAGATCGTCTGGCGGGGAACCCGCTACAGGCTTGCCTCACCCGACCGGACCGAGGTCATGACCGAAGCGCAACGATAACAACCTTTCTGGCACGGTTCGCACCAAATGGTGGTATATTCCTCGTGGAACTGATAGCGCTTAGGCGTAATGACCGTAATGAAACCTGCTTTGCCCATTTTTCGCTTCGTTTTTGTACTGGTGCTCTTCGCGGCTCCGGCGGCCTTTGCACAGAACAAACCGGCCGAAACCGCTCCGGCTCCGTCTGCGCCGCCGATGGGCAAGGCTCCGATAATAATCATTCCCGGTATTACAGGGTCGGAGCTCAAAAACTCGAAGACGGACAAACTCGTCTGGTTCACCCGCGGCCGCGACAAGGACGACGACATTCGCCTCCCGATCTCGCCCGACCTCAAAAAGAACCGCGATTCGCTCGTCGCGGGAGACATCATCCGCGGAGTGCGGCTCCTCAGGTTCCTGCCCGAGGTCGAGATCTATAATCAGCTGATCCAGTCGCTCGAGAAGCGCGGCGGCTACCGCGAAGCGAAGTGGGACGACCCGAAGCCCGGCGACGACCAGGACACGTTCTACGTCTTCCCGTACGATTGGCGGATCGACAACGTAGAGACCGCACGCATACTTATCCGCGACGTTGAGCAACTAAAACGAAAGCTCGGCAAGCCCGACCTCAAATTCAATATCGTCGCCCACTCGATGGGCGGGCTCATCTCGCGTTATGCCGCTATGTACGGCGATGCGGAGCTCCGCAGCGGCACCGTCCGCCCGACGTGGGCAGGTGCGAAGCACCTCGACAAGATTTTCCTCCTCGGCACGCCGAATGAAGGCTCGGTCCGGGCTCTCGATGCTCTTATCAACGGGCTCTCGATCATCAACGGCATAAACATCCCGTTCTTTCGCGACATCGACCGCTTTGATGTTTTTACGACCCAGTCGATCTATCAGCTTTTGCCGCACGAGGGTAGCCTGGTTGCGTATGACGAGGAACTCAAGCCAATAGAGCTCGATATCTTCGACCCGCAAACCTGGGAAGAATATGACTGGGCGATCTGGAAGGACAAGAAATTTGACGACAAGTTCAGCGAGGAAGAGCAGGGCAACGCCCGACCCTACTTCCGTGCCGCTCTCAAGCGGGCAAAGGACTTTCAGGCGGCGATCTCGCGTCCCGGCCGCGACAATATCCCGGTAACGTTCTACCTGCTCGGCGCGGACTGCAAGGAAACGCCGAACGCCTTTATTCTTCGCCAGGATGGGAAAAAAGACCGCTGGATAACGCAGTTCGAGCCAAAATCCTTCAAGCGGGACGACGGCACCAAGATCGAAGCCGAGGAGCTGAAAAAGCTACTCTTTGCGGTCGGCGATGGCGTTGTGACAAAACGCTCGCTTGCCGGCGAGAGCACGCTAAAACGCGGCGGCGAGCCCGTCGTCCCGATCGCGGCTGAGATCTTTCAGTGTGAGACGCACACGCGGCTGGTGACTAATCTGAGCATTCAGGATAGACTCTTCGGATATATGACGCCCGTTGCGGCAAATTAGCGGAACGTTCCGCCCGTAATGATCAAGAATCTCCTCGACAGCGACCTGACCGACCCCGCGGATGAAAAGAAAACCCGCGGCCGCGAACCCGAAGTGCTCGGCATTTTCGGCATGGAGCCGGAACTCGGCGAACCGCAGCCGACCGCGCCCGCGATCGAACTGCCGAAAGAAGAGGAACCCGCCTACGAACGCCGCGAGCCCGCCGAACCGCCGGCACCGACCATCCTTTTGCCCTATGAGCCGCCGACCGCGGGCGAGAGCGTCCGGATGGCGGGCCTCGCCTGGTCGGTCGGCATCACGCTTTTTGGCTCAATAGTTTTCATGCTCGTCATTGGCTGGCTCGCCGATACGCTGCTTGGAACATCGCCTTGGGGGATCGTCGTCGGCGTGGTTATCGGCTCGATAATCGGCTTCGTTCAGCTTTTCCGCATCAATCGCGAGATATTTCGCCGAAATGCGGCTCCGCCCGAGACGACAACGCTCTTTTCGGCCACCGAAGCCGCCGAGCCGCCGAAAGAACCTTCGCCGATCCTTCTTCCGCCTGCCGAAACCCCAGCCGATGTTCCGCCTCGCCCGGACTATCTGCCCCGCGAGGATTGAACTTTCAACAAAGGCAAAGTAAAATTGAGGGTTTGAATGAGCGAACCGGACGATCTCCGTACGCCGGACGCGGCTGAACTGATACCGAGCCAGCATCGGCGGCTTCTTGTGCTGATGGCCGTGCTTGGTGCTTTAGCAACGATAGCCGGGGCCGTATTTAGCTCCGTAAGGTTCGGCGCGGGAATTGCGGTCGGTGTTGTGCTAGCGTTTGTCAGCTATTTCTGGCTTCGCTATTCGCTCAGGAAGGTTTTTGAAAACACGCCCGAAGGTGAGCGGCCGCGTATCTCGGCACTCAGGTATCTCGGCCGCTACTTTGCTCTCGGCGGAGTTATCGCGGTGGTCTATTTAAGCGAGATTCTGCCGATCGTCCCGGTAATTCTCGGGATGGCATCGTTCGGTTTTGCCGTAGTTGCCGAAGGGCTGATACAGATATTTTTAAGCTTCTCTAACAGGAAGGAAATTTAATAATGCTTTTATTTGCAGGTGAGCACCCGACACCGCTGATCGTCGAATTCGTCAATTATTATATCGGCGAGCCGCTCCATAAAATTCAAATGGAGACCACTTACGAGTTCTGGAAGTGGTTCTTCGCAAAGTTCGGGACGACTCCCGAAGCGATGTTCGGTGCTTATACCCCCGAAAATGCTGTCCCTTGGTACACGATAATGTTCGTCATCGCCTGTATTCTCGCGGTGGCGGTCATCGGGCTGCTGAAGGGCAAGCTCTCGGGTGACGATCCGCAGCCGGGGCAGATGACGCTTGAGGCCGGATATCTTGCGGTCGCGAACCTGGTCGAGAACGTCATCGGGCCGCACGGGATGAAGTATTTCCCGGTCATCGCGACCTTTGCCGTGCTGGTGCTCATTTCGAACCTGATGGGAACGTTCCCGATGTTCATGTCGCCGACGGCCTCGGTCAATGTCACCTTCGCTCTCGGTATCGCGTCGTTCGTTTATTACAACTACGTTGGCATTAGCGAGAATGGCTTCCTGAAGCACATCGGCCACCTCGCCGGCCCGAAGCTGCCGCTGCTGATGGCGATATTCATAACGCCGCTGATCTTTTCGATCGAGCTTATTTCGAACATGATCCGGCCGCTGACGCTCGGCGTTCGGCTTTTCGCGAACCTTTACGCGGATGAGCAGATCTATTTCCAGATCTCGAACCTCTATCCGCCTTATACACAGATATTGCTGCCGGCCGCACTGCTCGTGCTGGCGGTCTTCGTCGCCTTTGTCCAGACGCTGGTCTTCACCCTGCTTTCGTCGATCTATGTTAGCGAGGTGACGCACCACCATGACGACCATGGCGACCACGGCGAACATGCCGAAGCCCACGGCGAAGCTGCCGCGGCGCATGCATAAGGTTTTTGCGGGGCGTTGTTTGCTCCGCAAGGAACGCCCAAGGGCGTAAAACAACGGAAGAAACCCGACCGGGAAACCTGCGTTTTATAGCAGATATGCCCGCACGCGACAGGCGGCCTGACTCCAACGAGAGTAGAAATCAGGCAATACCGGAAGCGAGGCGAACTTATACCGGCAAGGCAGGCCACGGACGGTTCTTCCTGATCGAACATAAATAGAACAGGAGACTTATTAGAATGAACAAGATCAAACAGATCGCATATGCGGTGCTTACCATCGCTCTCGTCGCCCTGCCGGCAATGGCACAGGGTGCTGCCGACAACGAATCGACCGTTTCGTCTTACAAGGCGATCGCTGCCGGACTCGGCTTCGGACTCGCCGCCGGCCTTGCCGCTATCGGCCAGGGACTCGTCGGTTCGCGTGCGGCCGAAGGCGCAGCCCGCAACCCGGGTGCAGCTTCGACCGTTCAGACCATCATGATCATCGCGCTCGCTCTTATCGAGTCGCTCGTGCTCTTCGCACTGCTCATCGTCTTCGTTAAGCTTTAATCGAGGGCGGCATAAAGTGCCGAAAAGATGGATGCGGACCCGGGCCTCAAGGCTTTGGGTCCGCATTTTCTTTTGCATCCGGCCACATCTGCGGGCTGCCTTTGCGTGTTAAATGCAACCCGCTTAGGATATTATCGTTCTAATAGGAAATGGCTTACGACCTTACAGGGCAGATGGTTGCCGAGAAATTCAAGCTGATCGGGCTGGTTAAGAGCGGCCCGGCGGGCGACCTTTACCGCGCCGAGAACACTCTGATCGAAAAGCCCGTGACGCTCCTCGTCTTGCCGGCCGATGCGGACGCGAAGGCACGCGAGCGGTTCCGCAAGAATGCAAAGGCGGCCTCGGCAGCCGAGCACCCGAACTTGCTCAACGTGCTTGATTTCGGCATCGATGCATCGGGCGTTTCCTATGCCGTTTGTGACGCCGCCAACCCGGAAACGCTCGCCCAAGCGATCGCCCGCGGCGGAAAAATGCCGGCCGAGAATGCGGTCGAGATCGGCAAACAGATCGCCGCCGCGCTTGAGACGCTCCACGCCTCGGGCCGTGTACATGGCAACCTGACTGCCGACAACGTTCTGCTTTCCGAGGTGGCCGAATCCGCCGCCATCGCCAAGGTCGCGGGCATCGGTTCGCTTGGCCCGCTCGAGCGGACCGGCGATGTGCTTGAGGCCGCCCCATCGGAGCTTGCCTATCTTGCACCGGAGCTTTGCTCGGGAACGGATTCGCCCGATGCACTTTCCGATATCTATTCCGCCGGCGTGATCGTTTATGAGATGCTGGCCGGCACTGTTCCCTTTCCAGGCGAGAAGCCGACCGATGTGCTGCTCAAGCATATCGAGGAACCTCCGCCGCCGCTTTCTGCATTTCGTTCGGACCTGCCGCCGACTCTCGAGCCGGTGATACTGAAAGCACTTTCAAAAAGCCCCGAGATGCGGCAGCAATCCGGAGCGGAACTGATGGGCGAGCTTGCGGCGGCTTTCGGCGGCGCACCGAACGCAGCCGCGGCGGGTGAACCCGTAAAGAAGAATAATTTCTGGGCGACCGCGGCGATGGTCCTGATCGGAACGGCCGCTCTCGGCGGTGCATTGATCTACGCGACCTGGAGCAAGAAGACCGACCCGGCGACCGTTCTGCAGCCGGACGCCAACGGCATGCCTGTCCAGCCGATCAATCCGGCGACCGGCACCGAAGAGCAACAGCTAGCTGTGATGCCGGCGTACTCGATCGACGGCAATTCGAATATGGCGCTGACCGCTCCGGACACGCTTCCGGGCGGCGATGGTTACAACCCCTGGGCGACAGGCGTTCCACCGCCGGGAGCACCGAGCTACGTGCCGCCGGGCGGCGAGATGTATAACATCGACCCGCGGACCGGCAGCCCCTTTATGCCTCCGGATGGCGGCGTGATTCTCGTGCCGGTTCCGGTCAATTCCAACACGCAGCCGGCCGCCTCACCGAGCCCCGGCCGCAACGCGAACGTAAACTCAAATGCACGCCCCGCGACAACGCCTGCGAACTCGGCCCCGTCGAATTCCGCTCCGGCAACGCGGCCAACCCCGGCTGCCTCGCCGCGAACGACACCGGCTCCGGCGCGAACGCCAACACCGGCCCGGAACAGCGGAACCGCCGGCGACCAACCCGGTTCGTAACTCGTGCCTAAATATGGAAGGCGGATCAAGCGACACTGATCGGAGAAGATCCGGTCGATTCGCTTCATCCGCCTGATCCGCGTTCACGAAGCCAACTACGCTATCGCGGCACTTCGATCGTTTTAAGAATATCCGAAATGACGGCGTCGGTCGTCGCACCTTCGAGCTCGGCCTCGGCCCTGAGGGCGAGCCTGTGGCGAAGCACGGGCCGGGCGATGTCGCGGACGTCGTCGGGCGTCGGGAAATCGCGGCCGCGAATGGCGGCGAGCGCCTTTGAGCAGAGCAGCAAGGCAATCGAGGCGCGCGGGCTGGCGCCGTAGAGTATCGTCGGATGGCTTCGCGTCCGCCTTACGATATCGACGATGTATTTCTGCACGCCCGGCTCCATCCGCATATTGCGGACCTCATGCCGGCAATGCGAGATGGCCGCGGCATCTTCGAGCGGCTGAAGGTCGAGCCGTTCCAGATGGTGCGAGTTAAAGCCCGCGTCCCAGCGGGCGACGATCTCGCGTTCGTCCGTTTCCTGCGGATAATCGATGATGATCTTGAGCAGAAAACGGTCGAGCTGGGCCTCGGGCAGCGGATACGTGCCTTCGTATTCGATCGGGTTCTCGGTCGCCAGCACCGTGAAGAGCGGCGAGAGCTGATACCTGTCGCCGTCGATCGTCGTCTGCCGTTCCTCCATCGCCTCTAGCAATGCGGCCTGGGTCTTCGGCGGCGTCCGGTTGATCTCGTCCGCGAGCAGTATGTCGGTAAAGATCGGCCCGTGGCGGAGCGTGAACTCGGACGACTGCATATTGAAAACATTCGTGCCGGTGATGTCCGAAGGCATCAGGTCCGGCGTGAACTGAATGCGCGAGAACCGTGCGCCGATTATCTCGGCCAGCGTCTTGACCATCAGCGTTTTCGCCGTCCCGGGAACGCCCTCGAGCAACGCGTGGCCTTCGGCAAGGATGGCCACGAGCACCTGCTCGATGACCTCGTCCTGCCCGACGATGGTCTTCCGAAGTTCGTTCAGAACATGTGCGATAGTATTGGGTGTATATTGCAGTGTCATCTTTTTCAGATCAGATCAGCGATCAGCTTGACCGCGAGCAAGAGCACGGTCGCGAGAAAAATGCCTCTCAGCCACGCCTCGTTCATCTTCGTCACAAAATAGGCACCGGCGTATGCTCCAATGAACATCGTTACGCCGAGCACGGCCCCGAGCTTGTAATCCACTAGACCTTGCCACATAAAAACGAGCGTGGCAATGCCGGAGGAAAACACATTTACGAGCTTCGTCGCGGCGATCGCACCGCCGTAGCTCATCCCGAAAAACGCGACAAATGCGGCCGTCAGCACCGTTACATAACCGCCGCTATATAGCCCGCCATAGATGGCGAGAAGGAACGTCGCCAAAAGCCCGAAGGCCGAAAGCGACCATTCGCCGCCGTTGCCTTCGCCTGCCCTTGACCGCGGCCCGAGCAGTGTGAAGAGCACGATCGCGATCATCGCGACCGAGACGATCAGCTTCAGTCCGCTGCCGGTCATCATCCCGACCAAGGCCGCTCCGAGCGCCGAGCCGACCAGCGTAACCGCGATCAGTGGCGAGAGCCGCGTTACCTCAAGCTTTCCCGAACGAAGGAACGGGATGCTCGCTCCGATCGCCATAAAGGTCAGCCCGAACATATTGGTAGCGACCGCGACCCGCTCATCGATGCCGAACTGGAACATCACCGGCACCGTGATCAGCGAATTGCTCCCGGTCACGACCCCTACGGCGCTCGTTACAAAGAACAATGCGATAAGAGCAATGAGCGCCTGCATTCCCACGCGGCTAAACCCTCCGCCTGCCCGTCCGCGAGAGCCGCAGGGCATCTTCAAGCTCGCGAAGCTCCGCCGTAAGCTTCAGCACCTCGCGCTTATCGGTCGGGTCGCCGTGGACGATGTCTTCGCATCGCTCCATCAACTTCCCAACCTCGGCCACATCGCGGCCGGTACGTTCGCCGATCATCGCTGCAAGTTCCTTCCTCGAGGTCGCCGTGTTATCTACTCCGAAATGCCTCGCGGCCCGCCGGCGAAAATCGGCATAGATATTCTCCATCGCGAGGTCGAAGGCCCGCGTCCGCTGCTGCAGCTCGGCCATCGCCCCGACGTATTCGAGCTTCGAAAGCCGGTCCGGATCGGGAGCCGGGACCGGCCGGGCAAAGCGGCGGCTTTGCGAATAAATGACAAAGAGCCCGAGCACAACGACCTGCAAGAGGATCGCGACGACCGGCGTCCCGGCAAAGTATTCAAAGACGCGGTTGTTCCCTTCGCCATAGCCGTGATGATACTCGTTAAAGGCGATCAAGCCTTGCCGTGCGGTCGCAAGGTTGACCGCAAACTGCGCGTTGTCCGCGGCGGTTATTCCGCCATTGGCGACGATGTATGGGTCGCCGACGTAAACTATCTCGCCCTCGCCATACGGAAAGTCCAGTGCAAACGCCCGGCCCGAAGCGGTGAAATGAACAAAAGGAGCAACAAACCAAGTCTTAGCATCGTCGGGCGGCGTCTCGGTCGTCTGATCCGGTTCGCCTGCCTGCGGCGTCTCGGCAGCAACGGGCGGTGGTGGTGCTGCCGCCGGAGGCGGAGGCGGCTGGCCAACCCCGGTGCCTTGCCCCGTTCCCGCATCATAAAAATCGAACGGCGTTTGCGTCGGGGCCGGCGGCGGACCGTAGCTCGAACCGGAATCGCTGCCGGTTCCCGTATCGGCCGGCGCCTGATAGGTCTCGCCTTCGTACGTCTCGGCATCGATACTCGGCGGCTTTATCCTCGTCGTCTCGACCGTGGACGCAAAACGCGATGGCTGAATGGCATTGACCCCACGGGTCAAGAGGCTCGGAAGGTTCGGCCTGTAAGCCGGCGTGGCAGCGGTCATCTGAGCCGGGTTTGCCGGGTCGACGGAAAGAATGCCCGCATCGGTACCGTACTTTGCCTCGAGCGTCCAACTGAGCGAGGTCGTTAGCAACTGCCTCGGCGGAAGGCGGTCGATGATGACGAGCCGGCCGCCGCTCTCGACCCAGCTTAAGATCATCGACGCGTCCTCTTCGCTCACCTCGCGGCGAAACGGGCCGATCATCACCAGGGTCGAAGGTGGGTTGCGATATTCGGTTATCAGCTCGGCCGGCGGCCGCTGCCACCGGGTAACCTCGCGGCCGGTCTCGGCAAGCAAGGTGTAATAGGCCTTCGTCCCGGTCGCTCCCGGGTGATAGCTCGAGCGGATCGGTGCGGCTTCCTGATCGGGCTCGCGTACCTGCTGAACGTAGGAAACGGCGTTGAGCCCGACCATCAGCAGGCCGAGCACGAGAAGAGCAAGCACGATGAAAAGCCTCTGCTTCATTACCCTAAGTCTGCCGGATCGCCTCCCTCGCCTCGTTTCTGAATGCCGCCCACGCACCGCCATCGGCACCGTCCGAGCCGTACCACGCTCGCTCAAAGATGCCCGTAAGGCCCTGCATTCGCCGGTGAATTTCCGCCTCGCGGCGAAGATCGCGAAGGTAGTCGCGGTTCGTCTTGTGGCGGGCAAGCCCGATCAATTTGCGGTCGCTCAACTCGCAAAGAAGCGCGATGTAGCCCTTACGGATGGCACCCCGATGGTCGCCGGCCGCGGCGAGTGCCTCGGCCTCTGCGAGCAGGTCCTTCGCCGTTACGTCTTCGCCGATCGTCTCGCCGAGTATCACACGCTCACCATCATCCTTCCGCCGACGCCGACGTAACTGCGGGAAGATCACCGGGGCGAGCCGATAGAGCCCGTAAGCGATGGCCGCGACAGCCGCACCGATGACAAGCACCTGAAGCAGAAGGGCAAGCACCGGCGAACCCGAAACGCTCGGCCGCGGCCCGACGCTCGGCAGCAAACCGGCGATCCACTCAAGAAATTCACGGATCAGCCGGCCGATGAAGCTTTCCTCTTCGCCCGCTTTCTTCTGATACTCCTCGCGGGTAAGGATCTCGGCCAGTTTCCGCTTCTCCTCGTCCTTCGAACGCTCGGACTCGGCGGCCTTTTCGATCTCTCTCAGTTTCCAAAGAGCGGCCGAGAGCGTTTCCTCGATCTCCTCGGCAAAGATCGCCCGTGTCCTTCGGTCGCCGGCGGTTTCGTACTGCTTGAGAAGTTCATGCAAACGCGAGTGCGAGAATTTCTCCTTGCCAAAGCCGGTTTCGACCTCAAGCTCGGCGGGCAATAGCCGACGCATCTCGGAGATGCACTCGTCGTCGTATTCCGTGTCTCCTTCGCCGCCGTCGTTGATCTCGGTGATGATGTCGTAAGCGTGGCCGTGGGCTTCCTCGACCGCCTTCTGATACTCGGCAAGGCTCATTCCGCTCGCCGAGCCGGCAAGCAATGCAAAAAATATGAAGATGAACAGTCGATGAAACTTCATCGTCATTTAAGCCCAAGCGTTGTGATCCCCGGCGAACTTTGCTGCTGCGACGGCATTCCCTTTGGCTCGGCCTTGGCGCCGAGAGCGGGCTGCAGCGGATTAAGATACTGATCGGGCACGTCCGGTATCTCGCCGAGCCGGCGTGCGGCCATCAGCTCGATATCGTAGCCCTCGAGCCGAACGCGCTGATCGACGTAGAGCAGGCACAGCCCGATCATCCAAACCGGCGAGAGCACGATCAGGCTCGCCTGCCAGATAAGCTGCGAGGCGACCTCATACCACGCCGGCGAAACGGTCTCGGCCATCGGCCCGAAATCGATGCCGGCGAACCATGCATACCAAAGCAGCGGAATATAGAGCACGGCGAGTGCCGAGTATGTCGCCACCATGGTGAACGCAAGCAACGCGGCAAAGCGGAGCGATGTGCCGTTCGCCAGGTTGATGCTTCGGCCGATCGACGAAAAAACGCCTTCGTCTTCGACCAGCATCACCTGCGGCACATAGGCAAAGCGGCAGGCGATGAACGCGAACGCAATGAAGATCGTAATGACGCCGACCACCGCCACGATGACGCCGATGACCGCCATCGCCGAAGGAAGGCTGACGAACAGAAGAGAGAGCAGCCCAATGATAAAGAGCCAAACGAATGCCCCGACAAAGAAAATGATGGAGCCGATGAGCGACAGAACGACGACGATGATCGCCGAGGCGACCGTCAGGCCCGAGAAGCGGCTCCAGGCGTTTCGATAGGTGTCGGCAAAGGTGATCGGCTCGCCGTGGAGAAGATGGCGGACGAAGTTTCGCGAGGCTCCGCCCATAACGACCAGCGTCGCCACGGTTTGCGTGAACCAGATGGCGAGCCCGCCGACGAAGGTAAACGCCGCGAACGCACCGCTCTCAAAGGGGTCGTAGCCCTCGCCGGTGAAAAAGATCGTCCTCGCAAGCAAAAGCCAACCGACCGAAAAGAGCGTTCCGGCCACGACCGGCGGAGCCGCAATCAAAAAGAGCGTTGTGAAATATTTACGATAAAAGCGGATCGCACGGTCAATAAGGTCGCCCGCACCGAGCGGTACGATCGAAAGGTTTTGCGGGCTGCCGTGGCTAAGGGACATCAGGAGTGTTTAGAAGATTATATCCGCAAAAAGGCTGTTTTGAACACCCCATTTTCCGGTTCCGGCATGGCTAACAAAAGAAAAAGGACGGAAGCACGCGGCTCCCGTCCCTGTAAGATCGGCCGTTAAGCCTATTGAGTTTAGAACTCGATACGTCCGACGAACTGGAAGATCCTCGGATCGAAGGTCGAACCAACACGGCCGAAGGTCGTGCTGTTGATGTTGCCAGGCGTGTTGCCGATGAAGAAGTTCGCCCTGTTGAAAAGGTTGAACGCTTCACCGCGAACCTGGAAGCGGATACGCTCGGTGATCTGGAAGTTCTTGAACATCGAAAGGTCAACGTTCATGAACGACGGTCCACGGAAGCCGTTACGCGGAAGCGTACCGGTCTGGCCGGGCTCAACGTTGAAGAACACCTGTCCGGAGAACGGCGTGGTGCCCGGGCTGGCCGCATAGCCGAGACCGAGGTTTCCGCAGTTTCCACCGTTGAGGTTGGCCTGGTTGATGTTGATCACCGACGGGTTGATCCAGTAAACACCGCACGGCGTGCGAATGATCTGGATCAGGTTAGCGATCTCGCCCTGCGTCAGGTTCGAGACTGCCGTTTGGCGTCCCGCACGAGCAGCACGGTTGAGCGTTCCACGCGGATCGGTGAACGAGAACGGAGCACCCGACGACCACCGGAGGATACCGGTAAGCTGCCAGCCGCCGATCACCTGATCGACCCAGCCGCCCTGATTCAGGAAGCGCTTGCCCTTACCGAACGGAAGTTCGTAAATGGCGTTGAAGTTGAATACGTGACGCTGATCGAAGTCGGCGACTGCGTATTCATTACGCTGCTGATCGTTGTCGATGAGCGGGTCGAAACGGGTCTGGCCCGTACCTGCCGCATCGCTCAGAGCCTTCGCAAAGGTGTAGTTACCCTGGAAGTAGAGGCCGTCCGCAAAGCGGCGACGCATCTCGATCTGGAGCGAGTGGTAGTTCGACTCGGCACCGTTCGTCAGGACGTCCGCGACACCCGTGTTCGGGTTCGGAAGGAACAGCGAGCTGACGCCCGGGAAGAGGCCGGGGTTCGTGACATAAAGCGTCGCAAGGTCAGCCGGAATGCCGCTCCAGATCTGGCTCCGGATCGTCGCGTTGGTCAGAAGACCACCGTTCGGAAGGGTCGGAAGCAGGGTCAGCGGTACGCAGCCCGGGTTAGGTGCACAGTTCGGGTTACCTGCCGCTCCACCCGAGGCCGCCATATTTGCGCGTGCCCGGAGGAAGTCAGCAAGGAAACCGTTTTCCTTGATGATGACCTGGTTGTAGTCAAAACCGCGAACCAGGTTATCGCTCTTGTTGCCGACGTAGCGGACCTCGAGAGCGGTCTTCCAGGGAAGCTCACGCTGAACACCGATGTTCCACTGCAGAAGGCTCGGAGCTTCGATCTCCGGATCAACCGCGAAGACCGTTCCGAAGTTTCCGGCAAGAGCATTGTTCTGTGCGTAGGTACGCGGAACCTGGAAAGCAGGTGTCGGTACCGAAGCGTTGAAGGTGCTAAGACGTCCGTTGAGTCCGGTGAGGCTGTTCGATGCACTCAACCCGGCGTTACCGAGAAGAGCGTTGTCAGCCGCACGAATGAACTCGTCGTTAACGTAGTTGATCGACAGACCGCCGCGGATGACCGAACGGCCTTCGCCCGGCATGATCTTGCCAAGCCAGCCGCCGAAGTTCGGCGCCCATGCGAGGCTGATGCTCGGAGCGATGTTATCGATATCCGACCGGAACATACGGTTGTCACCGTGGTTCGTTCCGAGGTAGTCATACGTTCCGTTCGGGTCAAGAACGGTTTCACGGATGCCACGGCCATTGATCACCGGCTCAAGAACAAGTCCGTCCGGCTCGCTGACCGGCGTGAAGATCTCGTGGCGAACGCCGAAGTTGAGCGTAAGCTGCTGGTTAACACGCCACGAATCGCCGAGGTACCACGAGTAGTTCTCGAAGTGGAGGCGGCGGTTCGGAAGAGCATCGGCCACGTAACCGCTGTCGCGGCTCGTGATGTTGAAGCTCTGCTGAGCCGTCGTTACGATACCGCCAAGAAGGCCGAGCAATGCGTTAGCCGTTCCAAGCTGAGCGGTCGAAATACCACCCGGGAAGTTGGTCGCATTGTTCAGGATCGTCGGGGTGCTCGCGCTCGTGCCGATGGCAAGACGCGGGCGAACCGTGATGGCACCGAGGCCCGGTCCGAACGGATTGATACGGAACCAGTAGATCTGGCCGCCAAAACGGATGGTGTGGTCACCCCAGGTGTAAACCGCATTGTTGGCAACTAGCCAGGTCGAGGTGTCGCGGCCCTGCGGCTCGAAGTTTACCTCGGGGCTGCTGACGAGCGGCACCGTCAAATAGAATGCCGGAACTTCGGCAGTCGAGCCGAACGCCGGACGGCTAAGCTGGTTAGCCACACGAAGTTCGTTGGTGAGCGTCGCGCTCGGCGTATAGCGCCATGCGACGTTCGTCGTGTAGGTCTGTGCATCCTGGAAGCCGAACGGGATATCCGTAAAACCGGCACCAAAAGCACCATCGATGTCGGGCCGCATAAGCAGCTCTTCACGATATGACCAAACACCGTTAATGGTGTTCTGTGCATTCAGGTCGTAGTCGATACGGGTCGAGAAAGCTTCACGATCCTGGTTCTGCTTCTGCGAGAAGGTGTAGCCGATGGTGTTGCGGCCGTCACCGACGTTCGTGTTGTTTCCTGTCGGAAGGGTTGAAAGAATACGGCTCTGGATGACCGAGTCGATTCCAACGATTGCCGGACCGCCGCCCTGCTGAGCCGTAAAGAGGTTCAGCGTGCGGGTCACACCTGCGTTATCGACGTACGTGAAGATACCGTTGCGGGCATCCGGACGAAGCGTCGTACGGGTAACCGAAGCCGACTGCCGCTGACGGAAACCTTCGTAAGCAGCGAAGAAGAACAAACGATTCTTGAGAATCGGTCCACCGACGCGGCCGCCGAACTGGTTCCGGTTAAGGAACGGACGAGCCTGGCCGAGGCGGTTACGCTCAAAGGTGTTTGCACCGACGACCGAGTTGCGGTTGTAGATGTAAGCGGCACCCGTGAAGCGGTTCGATCCACGCGGGGTCACAAGTGCGACCTGCGAAGCACCGTAACCGGCTTCAACACCGGCATTCTGCGTGGTGATGGTGAATTCACCAACGTCGTCCGTGTTCGGGCGATCCGGGACGAAGTCCGTTGCGTTAGCACGGATGAAGTTGTCCTGGACGTTAAGTCCGTCACGGGTGATGTTCGTGAACGATGAACGCTGTCCGTTGATGACCGTGTTGGTCGCACCATTCGATGACGAACCTGCCTGCAGGTTGATCAGCGAAAGCGGGTTGCGGCCGTTAAGCGGAAGTTCCTGGATCTGGCGGCTGCTGACGGTGTTGCCAAGCTCAGCGTTAGCTGAATTGATAACCTCGGTGCCTGCCACGACCTCAACGACTTCCGTCACTTCGCCCGGTTCAAGGACAACGTTACGAACTGTGGTCTGTGCAATGTCGATCTTCACGCCCGTGGTCTGGCTGGTCTTACGCCCCGGTGCTGAGACCGTGATCGTAAAGGTACCTACATCCAGCTGCGGTACGGAGATCGATCCGCCGCTACCGGTCGTGAAGGTCCTCTCTGCGTTGGTCTGTTCGTCCTTGACGATGACCGTCGCACCCGGGATGACACCCGAAGCGTCAGACACGTTAACAACAAGGTTACCCGTGTTCGACTGTGCGATTGCAGTGAGGGCCAGAGCGACCAGAAGCAGGGTTGCTCCAAAAAGTCTTTTCATTACTAGTCCTCCAAATTGGATATTGTTACTCATAGGTTGAGAAGCGTGTTTAAAAAAGGCAAGCACTGTGCCATTTTGACTGCCAAGGCGTATCAAAACAATACAAGTGGGTTAAATATATGCTTGTATTGGGTTTAGCGGAATGTAAAGAAATCTTTTCGCGGCCTCTGCGGACAACCCAATTGAGGACGGATCGGTCAGCTTACGAAAATCTTGATATTTTTTTCGGATTTTTGGATTTAACACCAAAACCCGCTCAGGGCCTGACCTGAATGTGATATCCCTTGATCTTTGAATTGAGCGTGGTGGCGTTCAGGCCCAGTAGCCGTGCGGCCCGCGATTGATGGCCGCCGGTCTGCTCCAGGGCACGGCGGATGAGGTCGATCTCGAAGCGCTTTACCTCGTCGTAGAAGTTAACGCCGCGGGCTATGTCGATATCTCCCGATGCACCTTCGGCCTCGGTCATCCGCTCGAGCACAAGCTCCGGCGAACGCACCTCGGGACGCAGGCATTCGACCGTTATCTCGTCGGTCGCGGCGATAACGACGGCCCGCTCGATGATGTTCTCAAGCTCGCGGACGTTTCCGGGAAAGTTGTAATTCTCAAGCAGCGAGAGAACTTCGGCAGAGAGCTGTTCCGTTATCTCTCGGCCATTCTCGGCGTTGTATTTGCGGATGAAATGCTGCGTCAGCGGGAGAATGTCCTCGGGCCGCTGGCGGAGCGGCGGTAGCTCGATTGGCACGACCGACAGACGATAGTATAGGTCCTCGCGGAAGGTGCCGTTCTTGACCGCTTCTTTCAGGTCAACATTGGTCGCGGCGATGATCCGGACATCGACCTTCACCTGCGAGGTCTCGCCGATCGGCGTAAATTCGCGTTCCTGGATAACGCGCAAAAGCCGGACCTGCGTTTCCGGCCGCAGGTCGCCGATCTCGTCCAAAAAGATCGAGCCCGTATCTGCGACCTCAAATAACCCCTTCTTGGCCGCGACAGCTCCGGTAAATGCTCCTTTGGTGTGGCCAAAAAGCTCCGATTCGAGAAGTTCCGAGGGAATGTTCGAGCAATTGACCACGACGAAGGGTTTGTCGGCCCGCGGGCTCGCTTCGTGGATCGCCTTTGCGACAAGTTCCTTACCCGTACCGCTTTCGCCGGTGATCAGCACCGTCGAACGTGCCGGTGCCACTCGTTCTACAAGGCGGAAGATGTCTTCCATCTTGTCCGAACGGCCGACGATCGCATCGCGGCTGACCGAACGCGTCATCGCCTGCCGGAGCGATTGCCGCTCCTCTTCCTTCTTGCGTTTGCGGATGCCCTTGGCGACGAGGTTGAGGATCTGCTCGTTTTGAAAGGGCTTGCGGATAACGCCCTCGGCGCCCTTTTCCCAAGCCGAGATCGCCGTATCGAACGTCGCAAAAGCCGTAACCATCAGCACGACCGCCTCGGGGTCGAGATTGATCAGCTCCTCAAGCGCGGTCAGCCCGCCCATGCCCGGCATCGAGACATCCATCAGCACGATGTCGAACGTCTGCGTCGGATAGAGTTCGAGCGCTTCCTCGCCCGTCCGGGCAAGTTCGACCTTGTAGCCCGCACCCGAGAGAATGGTCTCGAGCACGTCGCGCATTATCTCTTCATCGTCGCAGACGAGTACGGTGCCTTTGCGTGCCATATGCGTAACATTAGAGATTTAACCACATTAATGCGTTGCCGCAAGCGGAGCGGAATGTTTTCGTGCTCGATACCGATGCCGAACCGCGGTCCGGGTGTAAGATAAAGGTAACAAATGGCGGTTTACGACAGCTTTGCAAAGTTTTACGATCGGCTTTTTGCACCGGCCGAGCGGCGGTTCCTCGGCCGCTGGCGGCGGGAAACGCTCTCGCTCGTTCCGGAAGGCTCCCGTTTGCTCGAGCTCGGGGCCGGCACGGGCGCCAATTTTGAGTTCTACGCTTCGCCCGAAAAGGCCGTCTCAAGTGAACTCTCCTGCGAAATGCTCTCCTTCGCCGCAAAAAAGGCCCGCGGGAACTCGCTTATTCAGGCAGATGCCGAACGGCTTCCTTTCGCCGCCGGCTCGTTTGATGCGGCGTTTGCTACGCTCGTCTTTTGCTCGATCCCGCGGCCCGAAAATGCGTTTGTAGAACTTCGCCGCGTTGTCCGCCCGGGCGGCCGCGTGGTTCTGCTCGAACACGTCCGGCCGCCGGGATTGCTCGGAACGCTGTTCGACCTGCTCAATTTCGCGACCGTAGCGTTGATAGACGACCACTTTAACCGCCGGACCGCCGAAACTGCCGTCGCCTCCGGCCTAAGGCTCGTCGAGAACCGCCGCAAACTCGCCGGCATCGTCAACCTGATCGTGCTCGAAAATCCGGCATGAAGAAAGGGACGCCTTTTCTGGAAAACCCTTTTGTTCAAACCTTTTCTCTTTTTCGTCGTATAATTTACGGATACATGGCCGGTAGATCTGATTGCGTTTTGTGTCAATATTGCCGGCCTATTGGATAAGATCATGGCGGCTTCAAAAGGTACAAAGATCGCTCTTGCCATCGGCGCAGGGCTTTTCGTTCTTCTCATCGTCGGCGTTATCGCGCTGATCCTCTTTGCCGATATGATCGGCCGGCCGAGCGTGCCGAGCAATAGCGTGCTCGTTCTTAACGTTTCTGGCGCGTTGCCGGATTACGTCCCCGAGGACGAGTTCGCAAAGGCCCTAGGCATCGGCCAGCAGCAGAGCTTTACCGGCCTCTTGACCCAACTCCGCAAGGCGAAGGTCGATAACCGTGTCGGCGCCGTCCTGCTCAACATCAACTTCCCCGGCATCGGCTGGGCAAAGGCCGATGAACTTCGCGATGCGATCAAGAGCGTTCGCGACTCCGGCAAGCCCGTTTATGCCTATATGGAAATGGGCACCAATCGCGAGTACTACATCGCGACCGCCGCCGAGCGGATCTACCTGCCGCCGCCGGGCGATCTTTGGGTCAATGGCTTTGCCGCCGAGGCGATGTTCTACAAAGGCTCGCTCGATAAGCTCGGCGTCGAGGCCGAGGTCATCCAGATCGGCCCGAAGTATAAGAACGCTCCCGACCAATATACCCGCAAGGAAATGGGCGAAGGCCAGGCCGAGGTGATCAACGCCGTGCTCGACGAGTATTGGTCGCGGTTCACCGGTGCCATCGCCGAATCGCGCAAGAAATCGCCCGAGGACATCGCAGCCCTGATCGACAACGCACCTTATAACGCCGGACAGGCAAAGGAACTTGGCCTGATCGACGACGCGATCTATCCCGACCAGATGTATGACGAGATCAAGAAGCGGCTCGGGTATAAGGAAGAGGAAAAGCTCCGGACCATCAGCGGCGGGCAATATAAGGAAGTGCCTTCGGATTCGCTTGGCCTGAACACCGGCGAGCGGGTCGCCGTCATCTTCGCAAGCGGTGCGATCAACTCGGGCAAATCGAGCGACGGTACATTCGGCGGGCAGATGGTCGGCTCGGACACCGTCGTCTCGGCGGTCAATGCCGCTGCCGAGGACACGACCGTAAAGGCGATCGTTCTCCGCGTTGATTCGCCCGGCGGGTCGGCACTCGCCTCGGACCTGATGTGGCGTGCGATCGAGAACGCAAAGGCGAAGAAGCCGGTCGTCGTTTCGATGGCGGACGTCGCGGCTTCGGGCGGTTATTACATCTCGACCAACGCGAACAAGATCGTCGCCCAACCATCGACGATCACGGGTTCGATCGGCGTTTTTGTCGGCAAACCGATCGTCCGCGGGCTCTATGATTGGCTCGGCATAACGAATCAATATATCCTCCGCGGCAAGAACTCCGGCATTTTCCGCGAGACGGAAAAATGGAACCCGGATGAGCGGAAAAAGATGGAGGACTTTGCCAACAACATTTATTTCAACAACTTCATCCCGAAGGTCGCGGCCGGCCGGAATATGAACGTTGAGCGGGCCAACGAACTTGGCCAGGGCCGCGTTTGGACCGGAACGCAGGCAAAGCAGAACGGGCTTGTCGATGAATTTGGCGGGCTTGAGAAAGCGATCGATATCGCCAAAGAACTTGCCGGGCTGCCGGCCGATAAGGACGTTAGGCGGGTCGTCTTCCCGGCTCCAAAACCTTTCTTCCAAACCTTGTTTGGAAGCGGCGAGGACGCGACCGTCACTTCAGACCAGAAAGCTCAAAAAGCACTCGCCGACTCTCTACCGAGAGACGCTCGCCGGGCACTCCGCTACGCCGAAATGTATGACCGCATGCAGCGGGGCGAAGCGATGATGCTTTTGCCCTTTGAGTTTGAGATCAAGTAACTTGGTTTTCGATATGTGCGATCTGTGGTAACTCCCGAAAAACTGCCGGGCGTTACCACAGAAACCACAGTGCAAAGCCACAGAACAACGGCCTCGCGAAACTTCGCTCGCAATCTCTATTTCAGGTCCTTTCCGTTGATCAGAACGCAGCCATCGCATTCTGGATTCTCTATTCCCGGTGGAACCCGCCAGAGCCTCATGGTCCGAAACCCCAATCGAGTTACCCCGAATTGAAATCGCTTAAGGTCCATATTGCGTAACCTAACATGCTCGACAAATAGTTTTATCCTCTTGTTTGCAAGATCGAAGCCCTCTTCATCATCGATAAAGACCTCAACAAAGCCGAAATGTCCCGGATTGTTTTGTAGCTCGACGAAAAAAGAATCGAGCCGGGCACGCATGTCGTCCGGATCAATATCACCGAATTCGTCCATAGGCTCCCCAATTGGGAGCGAATCGATCACAACCGAATCACTTGCAAAGTTGGGACAGCCGTCAGGAAGCCCCGGTATTACGACCCGAGCTTTGATCTCTTCGCCTTCATCTTTTCTCGTTGTACTGACAACGACCTTCGCTGTCCCTTGTCCTGATTCTATCGATCCCGCCCGATCGCCGATTTGCACCGTCCATTGAAGAACCGCATCTTGCTTAACCGGTGTGACCGATACGACAAACACCGCCTTGCCGCCCGGCGTAACTATTCTGGACGGACCTAGTACCTTGATCTCGGGGCATTCGGCATCAACCTGCCCAAAGGACTGGGCCGCGAAGGCGAAAGCGAACACCACGAGAAATAAAACGACACGCATACGGTCTTATTACTATATTCACGGGCGGCCGGTAAGTCCATCATTTTTTCGCACGGGGGCTTCGTTCACGGGAGCGAATTTCTTTGAGACCTTTGTGCAACCCTTTGAGAGCTTTGTGTTTAAGAATGCTTCAAACACAAAGCACGCGGAGTTTCTGCACAAGGCGCACGAAGCGGAAATTCAACAAGCCTCGGTCGGCAACGTCGCCCGGACTTTAGGTTCCTGTTTTGTTTTCGGCCCGGCTTTCGCCTATAATCCGCCTGCGCTCGTTGGGTCCCAACCTGCGCAGTTGTTATACCTCACAACCGAAATAGTTCTTTCAACCGAAGCAGAAAGGAGAAACATATGGTAAAGATCATTCTCGGGGTCGTGGCGGGTTTCATCGCGTGGTCGATACTCTGGATCGGCAGCGATCAGGTGCTGATGTCGCTCTCGCCCGGATGGTACGGCGCCCATCAGCTCGATTTCGAAAATGCGATGTTCAATAAAACTGAGTTCGTGCCGAACACGACCATCCTTGTGATGCACATCGTCCGGAGCATAATCATTTCGATCGTTTCGGGTTATTTGGCGGCGGTCATCGCCGGCGAGAACAATCGCTCGGGTTTGATCCTGGGCGTTTTGCTGCTGGCTTTCGGATTGATGGTACAGGTGATGGCGTGGAGCTATATCCCCGTTTGGTATCATGCGGTCTTTTTACTTTTGCTAATCCCGATGACGCTACTCGGGGCAAAGCTGAAGACGCTTCCGGTAGCCGCACCGCCGCCGGCGGAGGCTTAACGGTAGGTTTCGATCGCAAGCGGGATCGGCAGGGCCGCGAAGTTCCGCCCGTATGCACGGCGTTCGAGCCTGAGCACTTCAGCCTCCTCGGCGGCCAGCAATTCATCGGGCGGTAGGTCCTCGGGCCGTTCGTAGCAGGCATGTGTGATGCACGGCAGCGGCTTCGCCTTTCCGTGAACTAGGCAACCCAAATCAGCTTCAAAAAGCGGGCAGGCAAATTTCGCCTCTGCCCGCTCTTCGTTTTTAAGGAGCTCGGCTGAGCGGACAATTCGTTCTTCGACCCGAGTCCGCACCTCTTGCAGCAGCTCCGCTAGCACGGCGCTGATCGCCCGTGCCTCGAGCCGTGTGATCCGGACATTGACAAAATGCACGTCCGTGCAGCATGAGCCCTTCACCTCGCAGGTTACGCAGCTCTTTGCCCGGTGCTCGAACCGCTCGCCGATCTCGGCGGCAAAGTCGGCCTTTCTGCGGTTCGCAAGTTCGATCGCCTTTTGTTCTGAGATCAGCTTCATCGTTTCGCAAAGCCTTCGCCCGGCATAACACCTAGTAATTCACATCCCCGTTTCATAATGTTAAGCTTATGATTTTCGCGCACTGCCCGCGCGTGCGACCTAAAAGCCAAAGGATCCGAAACTCATGATTTCCCCAAAGATCATTGCAGCCATCTTGCTTTTTTCCCTCTTCGCAGCCGAGGTTCAGGCCCTCGTCAATGACGAGGTCAAGCTCAAGAACGGCGACCGGCTGACCGGCAAGATCGTCGCTCGCGAGGGCGAGACCATCACGCTTGAGACCGATTATGCGGGCAAGGTCACGATCGACGCAAAGTTCGTCGATTCGATCAACGTAGCCGAAGCAAAGTCTTCCGAGACGGAAACGGCATCGAAAGAAGTCTCGACGCCCCTTCCAAAAACGGCCGCTGCAGAAAAGCCGGTTGAGCGTAAAGAGCCGCCGAGGCTCTTCGGCGGTGAGATGTTCGGGCTCTTTACCGGCTGGGAGGGCAATGCGGCCGTCGGATTTAATTTCACCACAGGCAATTCGCGGACAAGCCAGATGACGACCGGGCTCCGGGCAACAAAGACCGGCACCAAGGACAAGCTCACGGTTTACTCACGCAGCCTCTGGAACAGCAACCGCAATGCGACGGTCAGCACTACGCAAAACGCCGTTTGGGGCGGCGCCCGCTATGACCGCCGCTTGAGCGAAAAGACTTTTGGTTTTATCTCTTACGATTTCGAACGCGACCGGCCGCGAAAGCTCTATTTCCGCTCGGTGCCGGGCGGCGGGCTCGGCCATCATCTGATCAAGAACGACCGGACCGAGCTTGATGTCCTCGTCGGCGGCGGTTGGAACCGAACCTGGCAGGTCGGCCCGAACACCGACACGCCCGAAGCACTCGCCGGCAACACGCTCAAGCACCGCTTCAACGGCCGGCTTCGGCTCCAGCAGGCATTTTCGTTCTACCAGAACGTGACCGACCGCAACGAGTTCCGCTTCATTTTTGATTCAAGCATGACGGTCGATATAACGAAGAAGATCGGTTGGCAATTTACCGTCGGCAACCGATTCAATAACGACCCGACCGGCACGACCAGGCGCAACGACTTTTTCTTTACGACCGGTATGCGATGGAACTTTGGCAAGAAGAACTAACGCCCCGGGCGAATCCGCCGGCAGGCAAGCGTGCGAACTTCGGTCTGGTTGTTGTATCTTTTTAGAAACAGGAGTTCAGATCAATATGCTTAAAGAAGGCGATAAGGCGCCCGCATTCAAGGGCAAGAATCAGGACGGCAAGGCTGTCAAGCTAGGTGATTTTAAGGGCAAAAAGCTCGCGCTCTATTTTTACCCCAAAGACGATACGCCCGGCTGCACCAAGCAGGCTTGCTCGCTCCGCGACGGTTTTGCAGAGTTGAAAAAGGCCGGTATCGAGGTGGTCGGCGTTTCGATCGACGACGAAAAGTCGCACCAGAAGTTCATCTCGAAATACGAATTGCCGTTCGACCTGATCGCCGATACCGACAAGTCGATCGTCGAGGCGTACGGCGTTTGGGGCGAGAAAAGCATGTACGGAAAAAAGTACATGGGAACTCACCGCAAGACGTTTTTGATAGATGAGAAAGGCAAGATCGTCAAGATATTTGATAAGGTAAAGGTTAGCGAACATGCCGATGAGGTGCTCGCCGCCTTTGGGAATTAACTGCTTATGAAAATAAAAAGACTTGGACTTTTGACCGCACTCGCCGCGACCGGCCTGTTTGCGGCGGCCTGTGCCGAAACGGGCACGAACACCGCCCGCAACGCGTCACCCGCGACAAACGCATCGCCGGCCGTAAATGCAGCTCCGGCCGCTACCGCCGCACCGCCCGCGGCCCGCAACATTCCGTTCCCTGACGTTGAGCGGATCCCGCTCGCCGAAGCCAAGAAGGCCTTCGACGATGGCTCGGCCGTTTTCGTCGACACGCACTCGGCTGCAAGCTTTGAGGTGCAGCATGTTAAGGGTGCGATCAACATTCCGCCGGACCAGATCGCCAAGGCGGATTCGCTGCCGAAAGGCAAAAAGATAATTGCCTACTGTTCCTGACCGGCCGAAAACTCAAGTGCCGGTCTGGTACACGAACTGAAGAAAAAAGGATTCACGAACGTTTATGCACTACTCGGCGGAACCGCCGCCTGGCGAGAGGCAGGTTACCCGATGGAAGGCAAAGGATCTAAATGATCCGTTCCAAAACTGAAGAAGCCGGCTGCGGAATTCAATTTCCCGGCCGGCTTTTTCGTGTGAATTTAGAGAAGGGTTACTCTGCCTCGTCCTCTTCCGGTTCATCAAAGTCGATCTTGTCGTAAACTTCCGCGAGCGATATCGGACAATCGATCGATTCAAACATTATCGACGACTCGACACCGACCGCCTCAGAGAGCACCCAGAACCCATCGCCCTGGCGGATGTACTTTTCGATCCGAGCTTCATTCTGCGAAACGAGCACATACTCCTGAAGGCTTTCAATGCTGCGATAGTGCTGAAACTTTTTGCCGCGGTCGTAACTCTCGGTCGAATCCGAAAGTATCTCGATCAGCAGAACCGGGTTGAGCAGCGTATCCAAAACCGCATCCTGAAACTCGGGCTTTCCGCAAACGACCGAAACATCGGGGTAAGTGTAAAGCCCAAACCTTGCCACCAGGACGCGCATCTCCGAAGGGTAGAATTCACATTTTTTTCCCTTCAAATGCTGCCACAGCAAACCATGAAGGTTAGCTGCGATCTTGTTGTGATTGCGCTTTGCTCCGGCCATCGCGTAGATGCGGCCGTTGTAAAACTCATGCTTGATCTCAGAATTTCGTTCAAACTCGAGATACTCTTCTGCGGTCAATCGCTTTTTCGGGACATCCGACATTTGTTTCTCTGCGGCAGCCGAGGCTGCATTCTCTCAAATGACTATACACGGATTTGGCTTCGAATAGCCCAAGATGATCTTTTCCGCTCTCACGCGTCAGGGAAAATGAGCCGTCGTAAGTCCTCATGATTTGACACAATTTATAAATAGAATTATTCTAAACCTAACTTTCCAACTGCATTACGATGAAGGAATTAGACCGCTCAGGATATACAAAGCAAAGGCAGGCGGTGCTCGAAGTAATTAGGGAATCGCACGAGCACCTGACAGCGAACGAGGTATTTGAGGATGCCCGGAAACGGCTTCCCGGGATCTCATTCGCGACCGTTTATAATTCGCTCCGCTATCTCAAAGGCGAAGGGCTCATCGGCGAGGTTCGCTTTGGGTCCGATACGACCCGTTACGACCGCAACCTTGACCCGCACCACCACGCGATCTGCACCGAGTGCGGGAGGCTTGCCGACCTTGAACTGGCGATCCCGCCCGAGGTCATAAAGCAAGCCGCAAGGCGGTCGAAATTCAAGCCGGGCGAGATCGAATTTACGCTCCGCGGGCTTTGCCCCGAGTGCAGCGGCTAAAAGATCCGGGGCCTGCCCGGCGCTCTTTGCTGGCAGATCCCAAACAACCTGTAATTTTCAAAAATCAAAACAAAGGAACAAAAAAAGATGGGAAACTACGAAATCAATAACCAAGGCGAGGCGCTGGAGATCAACGACTCAAGCCGCTGCCCTTTTACGGGCGGATCGATCGGCTTTACGACCAGCACCAAGCGCTCGAATCGTGATTGGTGGCCGAATGCTCTTGACCTGAAGATCCTCAGGCAGAACTCCGAACTTGCGGACCCGATGGGCAAGGAATTCAATTACGCCGAAGAGTTCAAGTCGCTTGACCTCAACGCTGTAATGGAAGACCTCAAGGCACTGATGACGGATTCGCAGGACTGGTGGCCGGCCGACTACGGACATTACGGCCCGTTCATGATCCGCATGGCATGGCACGCGGCCGGTACCTATCGCGTCGCAGATGGACGCGGTGGAGCCGGGAACGGTGAGCAGCGTTTTGCCCCGACCAACAGCTGGCCGGACAACGGCAACCTCGATAAGGCCCGCCGCCTGCTCTGGCCGGTCAAGCAGAAATACGGCCGCAAGCTTTCGTGGGCCGACCTCTTCATTCTTGCCGGAAATGCGGCCCTCGAATCGATGGGCTTCAAGACCTTCGGCTTTGGCGGCGGCCGTGCCGACGTTTGGCAGGCTCAGGAAGATACCTACTGGGGCTCGGAAGGCGAATGGCTTGCCGATAAGCGTTACACCGGCGACCGCGAACTTGAGAACCCGCTCGCAGCCGTGCAGATGGGCTTGATCTACGTCAACCCGGAAGGCCCGAACGGCAACCCCGACCCGCTCGCCTCGGCCCGCGACATCCGCGAGACCTTTGGCCGGATGGCGATGAACGATTACGAAACCGTTGCCCTAACCGCCGGCGGACACACCTTCGGTAAAGCACACGGTGCCGGCGATGCGGCAAACGTCGGGGTCGAGCCCGAGGGTGCACCGATCGAGGCACAGGGCTTCGGATGGCTGAGCACCTATGGCTCGGGCAAGGGTGCCGATACGATCACGAGCGGCATTGAAGGTGCATGGACGCCGACGCCGATCCAGTGGGACAACAGCTATTTTGAGACGCTCTTCGGCAACGAATGGGAGCTGACCAAGAGCCCGGCGGGCGCAAACCAGTGGCGTCCGGTCAATGCCGAGCCTAACGTACCCGACGCGGCCGACCCGAACAAAAAGCACTTGCCGATGATGACCACCGCCGACATGGCGATGCGTATGGACCCGGCTTATGAAAAGATCTCGCGGCACTTCCTCGAAAATCCGGAAGAGTTTGCAGATGCATTCGCACGTGCGTGGTTCAAGCTGACGCACCGCGACATGGGGCCGAAGGAACGCTATCTTGGCTCGATGGTTCCGGCCGAGGACCTCATTTGGCAGGATCCGATCCCGGCCGATACCCGTTCGAACATCGGCGATGCTGACGTAGCGGCTCTCAAGGGCAAGATCCTCGAAGCCGGAATTTCGGTATCGGACCTCGTCCGTACGGCGTGGGCCTCTGCCTCGACCTTCCGCGGAACCGATAACCGCGGCGGTGCCAATGGTGCCCGAATCCGGCTGCAGCCACAGAAGAACTGGGAGGTCAATAAGCCCGCTAACCTTTCCGGAATTCTCGCAAAGCTCGAAGCTATCCAGAGCGAGTTCAACGCCGGTGGAAAGCACGTCTCGCTTGCTGACCTGATCGTCCTTGGCGGATGTGCCGCGGTCGAAAAGGCGGCGAAAGATGCCGGCTACGACGTCTCCGTCCCCTTCACACCGGGCCGCGGCGATGCTTCGCAGGAGCAGACCGAGGTCGATTCATTCCAGTTCCTCGAGCCGCAGGCAGATGGCTTCCGCAATTATCGCAAGGGCCATCACAAAACGCCTGCCGAAGAAATGCTGGTCGATAAGGCCGCTCTGCTCGGGCTGACCGCTCCGGAAATGACGGTGCTTGTCGGCGGCATGCGTGTGCTTGACGCAAACTGGGACGGCTCAAAGCACGGTGTCTTTACCGACCGCCCCGGAACACTGACCAACGATTTCTTCACCAACCTGCTCGATATGAGCACGAAGTGGGAATCGGCCAACGGCGACGGCCAGGTCTTCAACGGCGTCGATCGCAAGACCGGCGAGACGAAGTTCACGGGCACGCGTGTCGATCTGATCTTCGGCTCGAACTCAGAGCTTCGTTCGTATGCTGAGGTCTATGCCTGCGAGGACGGCAAGGAGAAGTTCGTCCGCGACTTCATCGCCGCCTGGAACAAGGTGATGAACGCCGACCGCTT
>CAZGLZ010000026.1:0-6990 GCA_964526245.1 uncultured Chloracidobacterium sp.
CGATATCGACGAAGTGCCAGTAAAGCCCTGACATCTCGACGGGTGAATAATAGAGAGCACTAAAGGTCCCTAGCCATGCCTTCCAGAGCAGCCAGGCCATGAGAAGCAACCCGACGACCATGTGCAGAGCGTGCAGGCCCGTCATCACAAAGTAGATGAAGTAGAACAGCCGGACCTTTTCCTGGAACTTAAAGGGGTCGAAAACGCCGTTTGAGTAGTAGTGGATCTTCTCGTCCGCGGTCAGGTAGCCGCCCTTTTCGGCCTGCTCGACGAGCTTATGGCCGTAGTTCCACTGAAAGTCGCCACGCGGATTGATGTATGGCTTTTTCTCGCCGTGGCCGGCATCGGCTGCCTCGGTCCTTATTTCCCACGGGAACGCGAACGCCTGTGCCTTTTCGGCAACCTCGGCACCGGTGGATTTCTTGTTCCAGCCGGCAACCGGGATCAGGCCGTTGTTGTACTTGTCCGTGTACTCGATCGCCTTCACGCCCAAAAAGACCGTACCAAAAAGCATCGTCAGGGCGATCATTATCACCTGCATATTACGCATTCCCTTTTGGGCGTAATAGACGGTAAGAGCCATCGTTAGCGAGCTGACGATGAGCACGATGGTGTTCAAGCCGCCCCAGAATGCATCGAGGTGATTGGAGCCCTCGGCAAAGGCCATCGGGTACCGCCACCGGAAGACCATATATGCGGTGAACAGGCCGCCGAAGAACATGATCTCCTGCACGAGGAACATCCACATCCCGATCGAGACGGATTCCTCCTGCTGGCCCATGTTCTCGAACTGGTGCTGAAGCCCCGGTTCGTGGTGATGATGGTCGTGTGCGTCTGCGTGTGTTGACATAAGCCAAATCAAAAAATGAGCAAATCTATACGGTCACCGGGCTGCCGGCGGAGCGGCGTGCCTCTTCGATATCGAGGCCATTCTCTTCGCCAAACTCGTAAGCTTCCCAAGTAACGACCGGCTGCTCTTCAAAGTTATAGGTTGTCGGCGGCGACTGACAGCGCCACTCAAGGCCCGGAAGCATCCACGGGTTATCGCCCGCCGGCTTGCCGGCAAAGATCGAATGCGTAAGGTAAACGACCGGCATCAGCAGGCCGACACCGAGTACTGAAGCACCGGCGGTCGAGAAGATGTTAAGCACCTGAAACTCGGCCGGATACGAGGCATAACGCCGCGGCATTCCCTGATAGCCGAGAATGAACTGCGGGAAGAAGGTCAGGTTGAACCCGATAAAGACGAGCATCGCCGAGACCTTGCCCCAGAACTCCGAATACATCTTGCCGGTCATCTTCGGCCACCAGTAGTGGATACCGGCGAGATAGGCGATCACCTGTCCGCCGACCATTACGTAGTGGAAGTGGGCAACGACGAAATACGTGTCGGTCAGGTGGACCGTAAGGCCGACCGAGCCGAGGAAGAGGCCGGTCAAACCGCCGACGAGGAACAGCCCGAGGAAGCCGATGGCATAGAGCATCGGCGTATCATAAGAGATCGAGCCCTTGTACATCGTCGCGGTCCAGTTAAAGACCTTGATCGCCGAAGGCACGGCAACGACCATCGTCAGGAACGAGAAGACGAGCCCGGCATAGATCGACTGGCCGGAAACGAACATGTGGTGTCCCCAAACGAGGAAACCGAAAACCGCGATGGCGATCGACGAAAAGGCGATGAACTCGTAGCCAAAGATCTTCTTTCGCGAGAAATTGGAGATCACCTCGGAGATGACGCCCATTCCCGGCAGGATCATGATATAGACCGCCGGGTGCGAATAGAACCAGAAAAGGTGCTGGAAAAGGATCGGGTCGCCGCCTATTGCCGGATCGAAGATGCCGACCCTGACGACGCGTTCGATGGCGAGCAAGAGGACCGTGATGGCAACCACCGGTGTTCCGAGGATCATCACGAGGCTCGTTGCGTAATGTGCCCAAACGAAGAGCGGCAGACGGAACCACGTCATTCCGGGAGCACGCATCGTGTGGATGGTAACGATGAAGTTGAGCCCCGTAAGGATCGATGAAAACCCGTTGATGAAGATACCGAGGCCGACCGCCATCACGTACGAATTAGAGAACGTCGTGCTGTAAGGCGTATAGAACGTCCAGCCGGTATCAACGCCGCCCTGCATCAGAGCATAGAGCGTCAAAATGCCGCCGATCCAGTAAAGATAAAGGCTAAGGAGATTGATGCGCGGCAGAGCAAGGTCCTTGGCCCCGATCATCAGCGGCAGCAGGAAGTTTCCGAGCGTTGCCGGGATGGACGGGATCAGGAAGAAGAAGATCATCAGGATCCCGTGCTGCGTAAAGGCCTTGTTGTAGGTGGCCGATTGCAGCAGGTCCGTGTTCGGCGTGAGGAGCTCAAGCCGGATGGCCGCCGCATAAAGCCCGCCCATCAAAAAGAAGACCGAGATCGAGATCAGGTACATCAGGGCGATCCGTTTGTGGTCCTTGGTCAGGAGCCACGACTTGATCGAATAGCCGTTCGTGAGGTAACTGTCCTTTGGTTCGCGCATCAGCGAAGGATTAAAAGCGTCTGCGTTCTGCATATTTATCTCCCACCTTGATTGCTGTTTGAACCCATATTATTCGCCGGGGCCGGTGCAGGGGCGGCCGGGGCACTCGGGGCGGTTGCGGAGGCGTCAACGCCGCTCAGCGACTTGATATAAGCCACGAGCGCCATGAGCTGCTCCTCGGTCACCTGGCCCTTGAAGGTCGGCATTATCGGCTGATAGCCTTCGACGACCTGCGAGCTCGGGTTCAAGATCGAATTCCTGAGGTACTCGTCGTTAACGATCGCAGTGCCGCCTCCGACGAACTTGACCTCTTTACCGTAAATATTCTCAAGCACCGCACCCCGCTGTCCGCTTCCGCCGGCGTGGCACGAGGCGCATCCAAGCTTGTTCTCAAAAAGATCGCGGCCCTGCTCGACCGGCGTCTGGCTTGCGGCATTTCCCTGGAGCCAACGTTCGAAATCGTCCTGCTCAAGCACGACGACCGAGCCGATCATGCCCGAGTGGTTAAGCCCGCAATACTCGGCACAGAAAAGGTGATAGGTGCCGGGCTTTGTTGCCTCGAACCAAAGATACGTGTAGCGGCCCGGAACGACGTCCGCCTTAGTGCGGAACGCCGGGATCGAGAAATCGTGGAGCACGTCCTCGGTCGTCATCGTCAGCTTGACCTTGGTGTTGACCGGGACGTGGAGTTGGTTGATCTCCCGCTGGCCGGTCTCATGCTGGATCTTCCACATCCACTGTTTGCCGACGACATAGACCTGCATCGCGTCGTCCGGCATGCGGTATTGTGTGTAATAAACGACCGCTCCGCCAAGAAAGATGGTCATCGAGATGATGAACGGGATGATGGACCAGACCGTCTCAAGGACGATTGAGCCATGGATCTCCTCCGGGGTCGCAAATTTCTCGCGTTCGCGGTATCTGACGACGAACCAGAAGATCGCCGCGACGATCGGTATCATAAAAGCGACGCTGATCCCGATCAGGTAGAAATAGAGAGCATCGATCTGCCATGAAAATGACGACGCGCTCTCAGGGAATAGTGGTATCCAATCCGTCTGCATATAAAAACCGTTGTCCTCTTGCCAGGGGCTATTTCAGCCCATCGGACTTCCGCTTATTTCTCCGCCAGAAAACAAATCCCATCGCCGCCATTCCGAGAAGAGTGGCGACCGCGGCTCCGCGCATTATCCGCAGGACGGCGAGGCCGTATTTACCCGTTGAAGGGTCATAGTGAAAACAATAGAGCAATAGCTGATCCGTCACTCCGCCGACCTTGTTCTCGGCCGATTCGACCAGGCCGAGCCGGACGTCACGCGGAGCATAATCGATGCCGTAAAAGTACTTTGAAAGCACGCCCTGCGGCGTCGCGATCATGATCGCACTCGCATGGGCGAACTGCTCGGAAGCCTCGTCCCATTCGTAGGTGAAACCAACCGCGTTCGTAACCGCATCGATCGAAGCCTGCTCGCCCGTCAGGAAATGAAAGCCCTGTTCCGTTCCCGGCCTGCCGTAGCGCTCCATGTAAGAGGCCTTCTTGTTCTTTGCGATCTCCGGCTTATCGAATTCCTTTGCGTCAAAGCTGATGGCAACGACGTCAAAGTCCTTGCCCGCGTCAAGCGAAATGCCCTTGAGCGAGCCGGTCAGGCCATTCAGCACCTGGTTGCAGAGCATCGGGCAATCGTAGTAAACGAGCGTTACGATGACCGGGCGGCCGCTCTTGAAATAATCACCGAGAGCGACGATATTGCCGTTCTCGTCCTTGAACTTCGTATCGAGCGGAAGCTGTTCGCCGAGCTTTTGCTCGATCCCGACCTTCTTAAGCGGCTCGGGAATACCGTTGGCCGTTTGCTGTGCCGGGTCATACTTGCGCGGCGAATAGAGCGGCGAATTGTAATGCTCGTTCTTCTGCCCCGCGGCCGTTATCGCCCCGGCGAAAACCATGCAAAGCAAGAGCATCGGCCAAACTGCCTGCCTTACTGCTTCACTCTTTTGCATTTGCGTAAACACGTTACTTAACCTCTTTTTGAACCGACGGGAGAACTACTTCTGGTAACCGCCGGCAACGCGGCCGGCACTTGCATCCGTCAGGTATCTGCGTGACTTCTCAACAAGCTTTTCGGCTTCGGGCCCCTGCTTAGCCTTGAGACCGCTGCTGAGCACGACCTCTTTTGCCTTTTCGATCGGCATCGAGATCACCGCACCGGTCTCGGGGTGCTTGGCACCTTCTTTCCAAAGGACCTTCCACTGTTTCTCAAGTTCCCAATATTCCGACTGCGGAACGGTCAGCTCAAGGTTGACGCGGCCGTTCGGCCCATCAACACCGAAGCCCGGTGCACCCTGCAGGCGAGGTTCGGGCGGCAGGCGGTCCTTTTCGCTAAGCTGCATCGGGTTCTTCGAGGCGTGCGATTCGGCCGCATACGATTCGAGTACGTAAAGCAGTGCCCACATCAGCCCGAACGTGATAACGATCAGCAAAAGCAGGCCGACCGCGAAGCCGATAATGCCGCGTAGCTGGATGTTGTTTTGCTCGTAACCGAGGTCAACATCGACCGCAAGATCATCTTTAGCAGTGTGTGCCATAACAAAAATTCGTAAAACCTAGTGCCCCTTTCCGTGATCGATCGCCTTCTGAAGGAACGGATCCATTACCGGCAGGATCGGACGCTTTCCATACTGATAGATAAAGAACGCCAGCCAGAATCCGCCGACCGCGATCGGTGCGACGATGTCGAGCCAACTGAAGCTCTGAAGCAGCGGAAGCCCCTTGCCGTGCGTCTCGATCCGCGGCGTCGGCCCGATCAGGAAATACATATCGACAAGCCGCATACCGAGGATGAAAAGCCCCATCGTCGCCAGCAGCTTCGCCTTCCGCTTGAAGTCCTGCTGAAGCAGGATGAGGAACGGAAATGCAAAGTGGAAAAGGAGCAACGCCCCGGCTATCCATTGCCAGCCGCCATCGAGCCGGAAGATGTACCATCCCGTTTCTTCCGGGATGTTGCCTGACCAGATGATCAGGAACTGCGAGAAGTTGAAATAGGCCCAGACCATCGTCAGCGCGAGCATCAGCTTGCCGAGGTCGTGGAAATGCCGCTTGCCGAGCACTCTGTTCATCGGAGCCTTGTCCGACATAAAGGCGAGCAGGACAACGCCAAAGCTGAACGTCGCGAGACCCCAGCCGGCCACGAAAAGGAAACCCCAGATGGTCGAAAACCAGTGCGGTTCGAGCATCATCATCCAATCGACGGTCGCGAAGGTGACGACAAGCACGTAAATGACCATCGTCGGGCCCGAGAATGCCGTTGCCCGGCCGAGCCACTTCGCCGCTTCTTCATGGTCCTTCGCTGCGTCCTGTGCGGCCGACCACTTGTTTAGCAGATAGACCATCACGCCGAAGAAGATGAAGTAGATGACCGACCGAAGTATCCAGCTCTCGGTCGTCATGAACCACCCGCGGTGCTTCATCGCGTAATCGTCCGGCGGCAGGTGCGTCCATTCGTAAAGCTGCGAGAGGCCGAAAAGGATCGGCAGGAAAAGCACGAAGATCACCGGAAGCGTACGCGTTCCGGCCTCGACGATCCTCCTGATCACAACGCCCCACGCTCCACCCGTCAGATACTGAAGCATCAGCACGCCGATCGAGCCGAGCCCGAGACCCGACCAGAAGATAAAGCCGAGCAGCCACGAGCGAAGCCCCTGCTCAACGTTGAAATAGGTACCGATCGCCCATGCGATGAACGCGATGCCGCCGGCCCCAAGAGCAATGCTCTGCAGCCTTTTAAGTTCGGCCGGTGCCTGATATTCGCCGTGTCCGTTCATTATCTGGCACCTCCGGTAGTTTGGGCGGCCGGGCTTGCGGCCGGCGCCGGTGTTGATGTTGCCGCGGGCGTCGTGCCCGTGTTCATTTTCATTATCTGTTCAGGGTTCTGGCTCGCCTGGAGCGTCCGGATATAGGCAACGATCGCCCAGCGGTCCGCGACCGGGATCATCGCCTTCTGGCCGGTCATCCGTCCCCAGCCGTTCGAGATCACGTCAAAGAAGTGTCCGACCGGTGCATTCCGAAGGCGGTCAACGTGATACGAGGGCGGGCGGACAAATCCGCGGCGGACGATCATTCCGTCGCCGGCTCCGACCGGGCCATGGCAAACGATGCAGTTGATCTTGTAACGCTCTTCGCCGCGGTCGATCAGTTCCTTAGTGACCGGGATCGGAAATTCATCGATCGCGTTCGGGAAACTGGTGACGACCGTGTTTCCGGTGGCATCGGTCGAGGTCTGAACCTGAGCGTTCGGGTCCGGATTGTCGATCTTACCGGTGTAGAAAGCCTTGTTCTCTTTCAGCAGGCCGCGGGCGACGGTTCCCTCGACCATGTCGCGCGAAGCACGCCCATCGGCAAAGAAGTCGCTCTTTTTGTAGGCCTTGTAGCGGGGCTGGTCCTGCATATCGAACCGCACGCCGCAGCCGGAGGCGA
>CAZGLZ010000026.1:7090-37404 GCA_964526245.1 uncultured Chloracidobacterium sp.
TTATTCTTCAACATCGAACACCTCCTGCGGCTTAAGCTCGCCAAGAAAAGCCTTGGTCTCGTCATAATCGTATTTCGGATCTGCCGCCTCAACCAGCAAAAAGAACTTCTCACGCGAGGCGAGTGCGAACCGCGGCACGTTAAAGACCGGGTGATACGGCCTCGGCAATCCGTTCAAGAAGAGCATTCCGAAGACCGCCGTAAAGCCGGCGAGCAGGATCGTCAGCTCATAAGAAGGCGGAACGAAAGCCGGCCAACTGAGGAACGGGCGGCCGCCGACGTTGAGCGGATAGTCGATATAGTGGACGAAGACCTGCAGCCCGATGCCGAGGCAAAGTCCCGTCAATCCGCCGAAAAATACCAGCACCGGAAGAATGCTCCGCTTGATGCCCAGGGCTTCGTCTATCTCGTGAAGCGGAAAGGGCGAGAAAGCGTCGGTCTTGGTGTATCCGGCTTCGCGCACCCGATTGGCCGCATCGACAAGATCGGTCGCGGTATCGAATTCTGCCATTAAGCCGTACAGTTTCTTCTGCATAACAATAAACCTGGCTCAGTTACTTTCCGCCCTCGCTATTTGGCGGATCCGTTCGGTCGTAGGTCTCCTCGACCACGACCACATTTTCTTCAAAATCCTGGTGGTGCCCGTGCACATTCGCCTCCGGCAACAGTGTCCTGACCTCAAAGATCGAGATGATCGGGACGAACCGGATGAACAGGTAAAGCAGCGTAAAGAAGAACCCGATGGTTCCGATGAACATCGACCAGTCGAACATCGTCGGCGTGTACATCGCCCATGACGAAGGCAGGAAGTCGCGGTTAAGGCTCGTCACGATAATGACGAAACGCTCAAGCCACATACCGACGCTGACGACCAGTGAGATCATGAACAGCCAGAAGGCACTCTCGCGGAACTTCTTGAACCAGAGCAACTGGATCGAAAGTCCGTTGCAGATGATCAGCAGCCAGTAGGACCACCAATACGGGCCTTCCCAGATGCGGTTCTTCATCATGAACCATTCGTATTCGGCCGCACTGTACCACGCAAAGAACCCTTCCATCGCGTAGCCGTAAACCACTATCAATCCGGTCGCGAGCATCACCTTGCCCATGTAAACAAGGTGGGTATCGGTGATGAAGTCCTTCATGTTGTAAAGGATGCGGAGCGGGATGCAGAGGATCAGCACCATCGCGAACCCGGCGAAGATCGCACCCGCAACGAAATACGGCGGGAAGATCGTCGCGTGCCAGCCCGGAAGCTGCGACACGGCGAAGTCGAAGGACACGATCGAGTGGACCGAAAGCACGAGCGGCGTCGAGAGGCCGGCAAGCAGGAGATACGCGATCTCATAGCGGTGCCAGTGGCGGGCACTTCCCCGCCAGCCCCATGAAAGGAGCCCGTAAACCGCCTTAAAGAACTTGTTCTTCGCCCGGTCGCGAAGCGTTGCAAAGTCCGGGATCAGCCCTACGTACCAGAACAGCAGAGAGATCGTCGCATAGGTCGAGACCGCAAAGACGTCCCAGATGAGCGGCGAGCGGAACTGCGGCCAAATGCCCATCGTGTTCGGGTACGGGAAAAGCCAGTACGCGGCAAGCCACGGACGGCCCGTGTGCAGGAGCGGGAACATCGCGGCGCAAGCCACGGCGAAGAGCGTCATCGCCTCCGCAAAGCGGTTGATCGAGGTCCGCCACTTCTGATTGAGCAGCAGAAGGATCGCCGAAATGAGCGTTCCGGCGTGGCCGATGCCGATCCACCAAACAAAGTTGATGATGTCGAATGCCCAGCCGACCGGCTGGTTGTTGCCCCATATGCCGATACCGCGGGCAAGCAGCACCACGACCGAGAACAAGAGAAGCTGTGCGACGATGAACGAGATCGCGAAACCGATGTACCAATGGAAAGGCGTTCGCTTCTTTAGAGCGAGGTCACCGATCTTATCGGATACGGTCCCGAACGAATGGTCGCCCTCCACCATTGGAGGATAGATCCTTTCTTGTATTTCTTTGATGTCCTGCATATCATTTCGGCCGCCGTCCGGCCCGAATCGATCATCAGGCACGCGGGCCGGGTCGCCCCGCCGCGGCCTTCAAGCATTAATGTCCGTCGTGGCCCTCTTCCTTCTTCCCTGCCTCGGGCTTTGCATGCGAGACCTTTTTGATCGTCGGCTTCACATAGCCCGGCATTTCGGGGTTCGGATTCTTCACATCCGGCAGATACGTGGTCCGCGGCTGCGTGTTCAACTCATTGAGCAGATTGTAGTTACGCGGATCGGCCTTGACCTTGGCGACCTTGCTGAGCGGGTCGTTCATGTCTCCGAAGACAATCGCTCCGGTCGGGCAGACCGACTGGCAGGCCGTGAGCACCTCGCCATCGCGTACGCGGCGGCCTTCCTTCTCAGCCTCGATGCGGGCCTCGGAGATACGCTGCGTGCAGTAAGTGCACTTCTCCATGACGCCGCGGCTGCGGATCGAAACTTCCGGGTTACGCATGAGCTTGTACTGCGGCGTATCCCAATCCTGATAGAGGAAGAAGTTGAACCGGCGAACCTTGTACGGGCAGTTGTTCGAGCAATACCGCGTACCGACACAGCGGTTGTAGACCATGTCGTTGAGGCCTTCGGGATTGTGCACCGTCGCCGTTACCGGGCAGACCACTTCGCACGGAGCCATTTCGCACTGCATACACAGCACCGGCTGGAAGTGCGGTCCTTCGGGCTTGCTGACATCCTTGCCGCCGTAATAGGTATCGATACGCATCCAGTGCATTTCGCGGGCACGTTCGACCTGTTCCTTGCCGACGACCGGGATATTGTTCTCCGATTGGCAAGCGAGGACGCAGGCATTACAGCCGACACACGAGCTGAGGTCGATCGACATCGCCCATTTGTGATTCTCGGCGTACCACTTGTCGTACTCGGGCGTGTTGTACATCGACTTCGACTTGAAGTCGTCCTGTTTGCCCTTGGTGATGTGCTCTTCGTAGTGGTTGACGTCCCAAACGCGAAGCAGATCGCGGCCTTCCATATTGAAGTGGATCTGCGTTGAGGCGATGCTCACCTTCTCGCCGCTCTTGACGATGTCGCCAAAGCCGGCCGTCATCGCGTCCGAACGCTGGACCTGAAACGCGTTGTAACCAAGCCCGGTGCCGACGTTGCCGGCACGCGAGCGGCCATAGCCCATGTAGATCGTTACTACGTCATCGGGCTGGCCCGGGGCGATCCACATCGGGACGCCGTCAAGCTCCTGGCCCTGATAGGTCAGCTTGACGAGGTCCGAACTCATGTTGTTTCCGTAAGTATTGATGAACGCCGTTCCGCGTTCGCCGCCGGAGATCTCTCTCGAATCGTTCGAGGTATTGATGCCAAGCCGGGCAGCGGTCGCCGGGCTGATCAGTCCGACGTTATCCCAAGTGATCTTGGTCAGCGGATTCGGGAGCTCCTGCATCCAGCCATTGTTTGCAAAGCGTCCGTCGTAGATGGTCGGATCGGGCAGGATCGTCACTTCGAGCGGGCCGCTGCCCGACTTCGCCGGTGCCGGCTGGCTTAGAAAGGCTGTGTTCGCAGTTACGGTCCGGGCCGGATAAGCACTGTTGGCGACAAATCCATCGTGGACGACCCGCCGCCAGTTATCTTCGAACGTACGCGGAGCTGAGGTTGCTGCCGGAGCCGCCGGAGTTGCGGTTGCGGCCGGCTGAGCATTTGCCGCGGTGTTCGCATTTGTATTGGCGGTTGCGGCAACGGCAACAGGAGCCGGAGCCGGGCCTGAGGCCGCGATATTCTGCGACTGCCAGTACTCGCGGACGATGTCGTAATCGGCCTTTTCAAAGTTCTCGCGGAAGAAAAGCTGCGTCAGCTCGTGCATCGACTTTCCGCCATAGAGCGGTTCGATGAGCGGCTGAACCATCGTTATGGTGCCGTCGTAAGCACGTGCATCGCTCCACATTTCGAGGAAATGCTTTTCGGGAACGTGCCAGTGGCAGATCTCCGCCGTTTCATCGAAATGCAGCCCGAGGTGGACACGCATCGGCACCTTGACGTCCTGTCCGCCATCGGGAATGAATCTCTTGAGGTCCAGCTTAAGGTCCGAAGGCGTCGAATAGGCCGGGTTGCCGCCCATCATCACCAGCATCTTCACCTTACCGGCATCGATATCGGCGACGAGTTCGCGAAGCTGTTCGACTTGTGCCTTTTCGGCATTTGCAACAAGCGGATCGGTGTAAACCACCGTTTCGCCGACGTTGCCGAGAGCGGCATTCATCGCATGGGCGATCGCATGAACGACCGGAGGTTGATTGTCACCGACGACGACCAGCGAACGGCCGCGGAAAGCCGCGAGGTCCTTCGCCATCGCCGCGATCCAATCTTTGTTGTCAGTGTATGTGCTGCTTGCTCCACCGACCCCGACTGCCGCCGCGACCGCTTTCGCAACCTCGGCCATCTGGCTCGGCTTGACCGCCAGCCTGTGATCGGCCTTCGCACCGGTCAACGTCATCGTCGTTTCGATGGCGTAAAGCCGGCTCATTTCCTTGTTCTCTTCCGAATACCGGCGGGCCTTGGCAAAATCTGCCATGTACCGCGGATTCGAACCCGAGAAGATGTCCGAATCGAGCGAGAGCACGCGTTTTGCCCGGTCGAAGCGATAAACGGTGTTCACCGGCGACCCGAAAGCGAGCTTTGCTCCTTCGTGAGCATTATCTTTATTGACCGCTTCGAACTGGACCCATTTCGAATTGGGAAGTTCGGTCTGAAGCTGCCGCATCTGGGCCTGAAGGGTCGGCGAGGTGACGCTCGGGGTAAGGAACCGAACTCCTGCTCCGCCATCCGCTCGATTTTCCTCGATCGCCGTCCGCATCGCCGTGACGAAATTTTGCCACGAGTTCGGCGAACCCCGGAACATCACCTTCTGCGAGCGGTCCGGGTCATACATATCAAGGATCGCGGCCTGAGCGTAAACGTCCGTTCCGCCGAGGCTTGACGGGTGCTCAGGGTTTCCTTCGATCTTGATCGGACGGCCCTCGAACGACTTTGCCAGCACGCCCGTCGCGACACCGCCCATCGTCATTGCGGTCGCAAAGAACAATGGCTTGCCCGGGAGCATGTCCTCATTCGGCCGAACGTACGGGACGATCTTTTCCGGCGGTTGGATAACGCAGCCCGAAAGGCCGGCAAGGGCGAGCGAGGCACCCATTACCTTGATAAAGTTGCGGCGGCTGAGGCTGTTGTCCCACTCCTCGGCCTGGATCGGGAATTCTCCCTTGACGAATTCCTCGAACTCCGGCCGGTCGGCCAGTTCCTCGAGGCTCCGCCAATAATCTTTGCCGCTGTTTTCTGCGAGGATCTCGTCCCGCAGTTTTGCGAAGTTCCGTATGCTTTCCTGACTAGGCATCTTCGATGATTCCTTTCCCTTTCCGGTAAACGATCAAGCGGTCGCCATTAACGGTGGCATACCGAGCAGCTCGTCAACATATCGCGGCTGCGGATCTTGTATTCTGCTTTGAGTTGAATTCGTGCTTCGGTCGAGAGGTCGCTGTCCTGCCAGCGCATATTGTAGATCTCCGACTTCGGCCTGATGAATTTCTCCGGCTCGCGGTGGCACGACAGGCACCACTCCATTTGCAGCGTATTTTCCTGATAAACCGACGGCATATTGTCGATCTGCCCGTGGCAGGTCGAACAACCGATGCCTTTCGCTACGTGGATGCTGTGATTGAAATAGGTGTATTCAGGCAGGTCGTGGACGCGTTCCCATTCGATCGGTTTGTTGTCGCGGTAGCTGGCCCGGACGGGTTCGAGGTAGGGACTGTCCGACCATATCTGCGAGTGGCAGGTCATACACGTTTCGGTAGAGGGCATACCGGCCGAGGCGGTCGTCTCGACCGTCGTATGGCAGTAGCGGCAGTCGATGCCGTCGTCGCCCGTATGGTGCTTGTGGCTAAACTGCACGGGCTGCTGCTTCTCGACGTAACGTCCCGTTAAATAGGACGAACGGGCGAGTTGTGTGTATGCGTAAAAGGCCGTTACGGCCAGTACGACACCGAGGATCATCGTGATCCTCGCCACATTGTTCGCGCTCTTTGGAAAAAACTGGGCCATTATTACACCTGATAAACCCTTATCTGCTCGCTCTCGATAGACCTATATCGTCAATTTAAGAGAGTTGCAGGCCTCTAAATCGGTCGAGCTTAAATTTTCGGAGGTTAGATCGGAAAAACTCCGAATAATTTAACTAAAGTATGGGCAAACCGCAAGCTCTGCTCTTTACAAATTATTAACGCCGGCGTCCAAAGACAACGTCCGGCCGAATTAGAACCGCTGATAAGCGTGATTAATGCCGTCCAACCCGCGGTTCAAACCATTCATTTGCCGTTTCCGGCAATACATGCCCCAATGGCGTATGCATCGGTGCCCAATTCGCCGCTGACGATCGCAAGATCGCGGAACGACGGACCGAATGAAAGCTCGCGTGCCCGCGAGACGATCGATTCGAGAACCGTCTCACCTGCATTCATTATCAAACCACCAAGGACGACCCGCTCGACATTAAGCAAGTTGATAACGCTCGCGAGGGCAGAACCTATATAGGTCCCGGTCCGCTCGAGCATCATCAATGCGAAATCATCCCCGCGAACCGCCGATTCGACCATCTTTTCGACCGTCAAGTCGGATTCGTCAAGCGATGCGAGTTCCGAGGTCGCGTCCTGATGGATGCGGCTCAGTGCCCGCCTGACGATGTTCGGGCCCGATGCGACGTCCTCAAGCCTCAGTCCGTCCGAATTGATCGCGACATAGCCGAATTCGCCGGCAAAGCCGGACCTTCCCCGCCAGATCTCGCCATTCAGAACGATCGCCCCGCCGATGCCCGTTCCCAGGGTCGCGTAGAACATGCTTTCGGCACCGCGGCCGGCACCAAAGCGATACTCGCCCAGGGCGCCGGAATTCGCATCGTTCTCGATGGAAACTGGTTTGCCGAGTGCATCGGAGAGCATCGAACCAAGTTCGGTCCGTGAAAGCTCGGGGAAAGCCGCCGAAAACTCGACCCGGTTGCGGTCGCTGCTTATCAAACCCGGAACGGCGACGCCGATCCGTTCAACTTCTCCTGCTTCCTGCACGCACTCGCGGGCGAATGCCGTTAGCTGGTCAACCGTGCCCTCTTCCTTGCTGATCGCGGCTTCCTTCCTGAAAGCGATCCGGCCTGCATCAAGCGTTACAGCCGAGAGCCCGGCCGAACGTATGCTGATGCCAAGAGAACCGGTCTCGGGATTGGAGAGCGAGGACATAATTTCCAAGTTGTCTAACGGAGAAGCAAAAGGAATTCTAGACGCTGGCAACAAGGGTGTCAAAGCCCATTCGCAAAGTTCGGCGGAAAAACCGAAAAAGCACTCGCGGCGAATATAACTCTTGATTTAAGCCAACCAATCGACCACAATTTGAGTCAAACTCTCAAACATCTTGAACCAAGGCGAATTATATGAAAAATCAAGCTCCTCGCAGCCGCACATTGATCGCATTTCTGATCGTTGCATTATTCGGCTTTCAGTCCGTCGCTATCGGCCAGTCGCGTCCGCAGCGGCCGACGCCGACCGGAAATGAGAAACGAAACCAGCGGCCGACGCCGAAGACCGAGGAGCAACTAAAGAAGGAGGCCGAAGAACGCCGACTTCAGGAAGAGATCAAAAACGCCGAGGTCATTGACGACCCGCTCCGCATCGAGACGAACATCGTCAATGTCGATGCCGTTGTCTTTAATAAGAAGACCGGGCAGATCATCACCGGCCTCAAAAAGGAGAACTTTGCGATCTTTGAGAACGGCGTGAAACGCGACATTGCCGACTTCGCCACGCCGGAAGCCCCGATAACCGTAACGGCCGTGCTGGAATACAGCAAATGGTCCGAGGTCTTCGGCCGAGCTTCAGGCGGTATCTTCGAACCGGGAGTCTATGAGACGATCCGGCCCGTCGCTCAGTTTGTCACCCAGTTCATCAAACCGCCGGACGACTACGCCTCGGTCGTTGCGTTCGACCTTCGCCCAACGCCGATCACCGATTTTACGAACGACCCCAACCGAATTCGCCAGACGGTCGACCTGCTGCTCCGCAATCAACCGGCGTTTCGCGAAAACAATCTTTTTGATGCGATCAAGTTCGCCCTGATCGGCGGCAAGGCCGATTCCGTCGTCCTCGAGAATTCCGAGAGCCGAACTACAGAATACGGCGGAATGGTAGATGTTCGGGCAAAGCGGCGTGCGATCATCCTCGTCGCTTCCGGCATCGACACGTTCAGCCGGACGAATTACGGTGAGATCCGCAAAGTGATCCAGGAAGCCGGCATCCCGATCTACATAATCAGCACCGGAAACATGTTCTACAAACGTTACGAGCATTTGCTTCCGACGACCACGGCGATCACCGGACTTCCGGGCCGGCTCGACTTTCTGCAGGCAAAGAACATTCTTAACACGTTTGCCAAGGAATCCGGCGGAATGCATTTTGAGATGACCTTCCCGGGTGAAATTCCGGCGTACCTTCAGTCGATCAACGGCCTGCTCCGCAATCAATACAACATGGCTTATGAACTCGACGATAAGCACAAGCCGGGATCGAAACATAAGCTTGAGGTAAAGGTAGATGTTGATGGCGATGGCACTTATGACGACAAAACCTTCGTCGTTCAGCACCGCACCGTCGTCCTGATAGCGAAAGAGGAAGAGGAAAAGAAGAAGTAATTCGGTATTGCAGCTAAACTGGAAAGGCGGCCTCGGGGCCGTCTTTTCTTTTGAAAATGATTGAGTTTCCCCGCTTCGACCTGTTATCCTTTACGTTTGCGGTTCGTGGGTTTTAATGAGCAGAAAGATCACAGAAAGCTATAAGGCAAAGCTTGCCGGTGAAGAAGGTTACGTCGCAAAACACGGAGCCTCGCTTCGCATTGCTCTTTGTTACCCGAACACATACGGCATCGGGATGGCCAATCTCGGGCTTCATACGATGTACGAGCTTTTTAACAAGATCCCGGACGTCTCATGCGAACGCGTTTTCCTTCCTGATGACGCTGAGTTAAGAGAATACGAAAAGTCCCGCACGCCGCTTCTTTCGCTTGAGACCCAAACGCCGGTGCGTGATTTCGACGTCGTGGCTTTCTCGATATCGTTCGAGACCGATTACCTGAACATGGCCCGAATGCTGCAGCTTTCGGGGATTCCGGTTTGGTCAAAGGACCGCAACCACTTTCACCCGCTTGTCATCATGGGCGGCGCCGCTTCGTTCCTCAATCCCGAGCCGATCGCCGAGTTCACGGATATCATTGCGGTCGGCGAAGGCGAAATACTCGCCTATCAGCTCGTTGATGCCATCTTCGAACACGAAACGAAGGACGAGATACTTCTTGCCCTTGCCCGTATCGGCCGCGGGTTCTACATCCCGTCGCTGTACGACGTTATCTACAACGATGACGGCACGGTCTTCGATTATCTGCCGAAGGAAGCGGGAGTGCCCAAGCGTGTCGGCCGGGCACTTGCATCGGTCAATCCAAAGGAAGGAACGCTCCGCCGGGCACTGAAACGCGGTGAAAGCGAGCTTGCGGAATTCCTGGTCAACCAAGACACGTTCTGTCCGTCGACCGCCGTTTGGGCACCCGCGGCTGAGATGGGCGACAGGCTTCTGGTCGAAATATCACGCGGCTGCTCACAGGGCTGCCGCTTCTGCTGGGCCGGGTACAATTACTACCCACCGCGCGTCGTTCCGGCGAAAGACATTCTCGCAAAGGCCGCCGAATGGCGCGGCAAGACCGACAAGATCGGGCTCGTCTCGACCGCCGTTTGCGACCACCCGGAGATCTCGACCATTCTTCGCGAACTTCGGGCGATGGAATACCGCATCTCGGTCTCAAGCCTTCGCCTCGATCAGATCTCCGATGAACTGCTCGATGCATTGGTCGAATCGAAGGACCAGCAGATCGCCGTTGCCCCCGAAACGGGCTCCGATCGGCTGCGACGCGTCATAAACAAGAACCTCACGAACGACGAGATCGTCGACATCTGCGGAGCGGTGTTCGACCGCGGGATGCTGACCATCAAGCTTTATATGATGGTCGGATTGCCGACCGAAACGCAGGAAGACCTCGACGAAATGTTCGTCCTGGTCGAGCGGATCAAAGACCGGATGCTTGAGGCCGGCAAGAAGTTCGGCCGTGCCGGAAAGATCATCCCGTCGCTTAACGGCTTTGTCCCGAAGCCGAACACGCCGCTCCAATGGGACGCCATCTGCGACGAACGCGAGCTTAAACGGAAGATAAAGTACGTTTGCAAGGGCTTGAGCCGCATCCCGAACGTAGATGTCCGCTTCATGTCCGCCCGCATCGCCCACGAACAGGCCCTCTTCTCGTCCGGTGACCGCCGGATAGCGCGGGTGATCGACCGTGCGGCTGCGCTGAATGGCGACCTCGACCGGGCTATCCGCGAGACCGGCGTCGATGCCGCGTTCCATACATCCCGCGACCGAAGCTACGATGAATTTCTCCCTTGGTCGATAGTCGATACAGGGCTTTCGTTCGAGTTTCTCAAGACCGAACACGAAAAAGCACGGGCCTCGCAATCGAGTCTCCCGTGCCCTGCTGTCGAAAAATGTACTACCTGCGGGGTTTGCCCGACGACCTGGCTCGCCGATGCCCCTCCGGCCCTCGTCCAGATACAGCCCGCTAAGGTCCGCGAGGCTCTAGCCGCCGCGGTCTGAAGGCCTATTCCATTGCCAAATAACCGGTCGGCACCGCCGTGTGTTCGAACGAATACGGATATTTGTAGATGCCGAACGGAAGTATATTCACGTCCACGGTGTAATTCGCGTAGGCCTGAATGTACTTTCCTTTCTGCTTCACCTCGATCACAGCGTCGACCGGCACCGCATTATCGGCCGCAGCGCGTTTGATATGGGCCGAGACCACCTCGACCGGATTGACCTTTCCCGGAGCAGCCAGGCCTTTGACGACCGCCGTATCCATTTCCTGCTGGAAGCTCGCTCCGCTATAGGCGACGGGAATGTAGTTATACCCGGCATTAGCCGCCAGAACCAGCAGAACCATGATTATCAATAGCTTTGTTCCCGCACTTCCCCGCTCGGAGGCGCGTCTTGATCCGTTGCTTTTCATACAAAAAACTCTCCCTCGAATAGGGCTTGTGTGAAGCTGTCTATAACGTGGACATCAGATGATCTCTGAGAGCTGTCCTCAGAATACCTTTGGGGAATTTCGCATCTGAAACTATCACCGGCCGGCCGATGCCTTCGAGCAGGACCCAGTCGATCGATCCGCCGCGTGATTTTTTATCATTGGAAATGGCTGAGAAAACAGCCTCAAAGCTGATCTTGTCCACCGGCGGCAGGCTGCCGACGCGATGAACAACATCGTTTAAGGATTTTATACTATTTGCAGGCAATAATTCAAGCCTTTTTGATAGCTCGGCGGCGAATAGCACCCCGTGGCCGACGGCCTCGCCGTGTTTGAGGTATCGATATTCGGTTGCGAGCTCGAGCGCGTGGGCGAGCGTATGGCCAAAATTGAGTATCTTTCGCGAGCGATTGCCGGTCGCTGTAACGGCTTCGCGGGCATCGCCTTTAACGATGGAAGCCTTGAAACGGACGTGCTCGGCGATCCCTTTGGCAAAGACCGCCTGCGTTTCGGCCCCGTTCAATCTCGGATCGCGGTTTCGGGCATCGATCATTTTTTCGGTCGTGCGAAGCAGTTTCTCGCTCGAGATGGCCCCGTGTTTTACGGCCTCGAAAAGCCCGGCAGACATTCCACGCCGGTCGAGCGTCGCGAGCACACTGACATCAGCGATCACCGCTGCCGGCTGATGGAACGTCCCGATAAGGTTTTTGCCGAAGGAACTGTTGACGCCGGTCTTGCCGCCAACTGAAGAATCGATCATCGCAAGCAGCGTCGTTGGTATTTGAACCAACCGCACTCCGCGGAGATGAAGCGAAGCGGCAAAGCCGGCCGCATCGCCGACGACACCGCCGCCAAGAGCGATCACGGCATCGCCCCGTTTGATGCCCGCGGTGTTGAAAAAGCCGAGGATCTTCTCAGCGGTTCGGAGCGTCTTGAACCGCTCGCCGTCGCCGATCATAAACGATCCGGCCGAGATCCCGGCCCGCTTCAGCGAGCGCTCGACCGCCTCGCCATAGAGCCCAAAGACCTTGCGGTTCGAAATTACCGCGACGCGGCGGACGTCCTCGCCCAATGCCATTCGGACAATGTCACCCGTATTTTCGAGCAGGCCCGAACCGCAGAGGATCTGATAATCCGCTGTCTCGCCCGGAATTCGCACGCCGACTTTGATCGTTTCGCTTTTTGTCATTTCAGCCGATCGCTTCCCTTATCACCGCTGCAATGCCGTTCGCCATTTCCTCGATCTCACTTTGGTCGCGTCCTTCGATCATGACGCGGGCCAGATTCTCCGTGCCTGAATATCGCAAAAGCAGACGCCCTTGCCCAGCAAGCCTGCGTTCGGCATCGTCCGCGGCCGCCCGTATTGCGGGGACCGTTTCGAAAGGCACCTTTTCCCTTACGCGTTGATTGACGAGCACCTGGGGCAGCCTCGCGAAGCCGGCGGCAAGCTCGCCGAGCGGCTTGCCCGACGTTGTCATCGCGTTCAGAACAAGCAATGCCGTCATCATCCCGTCGCCAACGAGCCCGACCTTTCGGACGATTATGTGGCCCGATTGCTCGCCGCCGAACTCGGCGTCTGTCCGAAGTATCTCATCAAGCACATATTTGTCGCCGACATTTGCCCTGACGAGTTCGATGCCAGCTTCGCGGAGAGCGATCTCAAGGCCCATATTGCTCATCACGGTCGCGATCACCTTGCCGCTCTTAAGCTCGCCCGACCGCTGCATTTCGTTGGCCAATATCCAAAGCGTCGCATCGCCATCGACCACTTTTCCGGCGGCATCAACGAACAAGCACCGGTCTGCATCGCCATCAAATGCGATGCCGATTTCGGCTCCACTCTCAGCTACGGCGGCTTGCAGGCCCTCAAGGTGCAGCGAACCGCAGTCACGATTGATGTTCCGGCCGTCCGGATCGCAGGCGAGCGTCCGCACATTGGCTCCAAGCCCGCGAAAAAGTTCCGGTGCCAGATGGCTCGCGGCACCATTGGCACAATCAAGTGCGACCCTCAGCCCATCAAGCCGGAGTTCGGCCAGGTTCGAAGTAAGATGCTCAAGATATTTCTTGTCCGCATCCGGGTAATGCTCGAGTTCGGCCGGCGCATCGGCCGCGGATGCAGCAATTCGCGTCAACTCGCTTATCCGTGCCTCAAGCTCGCGTTCGTCCTGCTCGTTGAGCTTTTTTCCTGAGGGTGTAAAGAGCTTGATGCCGTTGTCTTCGTATGGGTTATGCGACGCGCTGATGACAACGCCGACGTCGAACCCGCCTTCGGCCGTCAGGAATGCGACGCCCGGAGTTGTGATTACGCCGGCCGATAAACACCGTGCCCCGGTGCCCGATGCGGCCGCCGAAAAAACGCGTTCGATATGCTCCCCCGACTCGCGCGTGTCGCGTCCCGTTATTATCCTCGCCCCGCGGCCGAGGCGATCGCGAAGGTGCTCGCCGACCGCCCGGCCGATCGCCGCGATCGTTGCGTCGTCAAGCGGAAACTCGCCCGCGCGTCCACGAATGCCATCCGTTCCAAATAATTTCATCGGTTTCGTTTCGGGTACTGAGTTCTTTATCGAAAACAGCCCAAGTTCAAGTTATACATTAACTTACGGCTCGGCAAAAAGCCATTGAATCCATAATTTACCGTTGTTGTTCATATAAATTCTTGTTTTTGATTTGACAACCCTTTATTCCTTGGGCGAATCTATTGTTTGAGAAGGCGGGCACAGCCCGTAAACGTTCAACCCAGCTTTCCCCTGCACGAACCAAAGAATGAAAACCAAAATACTTCCGTTTGCCGCATTGCTGTTTCTATGCTCCGGTGCCATCGCGCAAAATCCTGCCGAGCCCGCCGAACGAAAGCTCAAGGTCGTAGTTACCGAAAACGTAAAAGCAGAGGAGCAGCGAGACTCGGGCCCAAGCGAACCGACCCGCCCAAGGACCGTTGCCACCGCCGTGCCTTCGGCGACTCCGGTCGTACCGCCGCGTGCGGCATACCCGAACACCGGCAGGCGAAGGCCGTCGTTCAGTGAGATACGGGCAAAGATCGCCGATGCCAAACGCCGCCTGCAAACTCGGCCGATAACGACCGCCTCTCGCGGCAATGCTTACGAGGGCGTTGAGGCCGTGCGGGTCGCGTTCTTTGATTGGGATCGCAACGACATCGATTTCGTAATGCTCGCGAAAGACGCTTTCCTCTCGACCGCGTCGGACAAAGCTGTGGTTTCGGAAGGCGGGCGAAACATGATCGTCCGAACGATTCGCGGCAACGGCGTCAACACGCCCGTGATCATTTTTGACGAGCGGAACGAGCAGCATCTGCCGCTTCTCGTGCAATATCCGCGGGTCGATAAGGGCGTTTATCAGGAGACGGCATATTACATCTCGACCCATCCGGGAATTGTCACACCCGAGGTTGTCGCAGCCGGCCAGATCTACGTAAAGAACGTCATTGACACAGCTCGCGAACGGCTCGGCAGGCTCGGTTTTCGGGTTGACCCGAAGGTCGCCGATATCGCGGAACGGCTCGCGGTCGTCGAACACGTCGACCATTTCCGTTTTCGTAATGAGCCGCATCCGGACATATACAACGACGTATTCACGCTCTTTGCTCTCAATGAAGGCCAGACGTACCGCTATGCGGTCAGCTCGGCCGGAGCCGGCGGAATGGTGCAGATGATCCCGTCGACCTACAGAATGGTCCGTGCACAATTTCCGAATGTCCCGCTCAATCCTGATTTCGTTGAAGGTATGCGTGACCATCTGAATGCTGCACAGGCGATGCTGCTCTATATGCAGTGGACCTGGGATGATCTCAAGTCAAGGCCTTCGGTCTCGGATGCCTTGCTCCGCGGGCTTGCTACGCAGGAACAGATAATGGCGGCCGGATACAATTCGAACCCCGCACGGCTTCCGGGTTACATCACCCGCGGCGGCCCGGGCTGGGCAAACCTGATCCCGCGAGAAACGAAGATATATCTCCAGATCTTTGCCTCGGTTGAGCAGCACGTCCCGATGACACCTCGCAGAAGGTAGATTTCCCGATAGTTTCTCTAATAGCTCTGCGAAAACCTTTGCGGCTCTCTGCGTTGAATTTCCTTAACGCAGAGAGCCGCTGAGTTTACGCGGAGAACATCGAGATGAGATCGCATTCACCTTTCCGCCAAAATCTGTACGAAAAGCCCGAAACTATCTTCATTTAGCTCGATGACCCGGAGAGGTGTGATTGTATGTCAGCGAACTTGAGCTGGACCAGATTGGGCCCGGAGAAGAACGGATCGGCCGATACATCGACTACCGCGATCTCCGGCTGCGGATACGCCAATGCTTCGCTCTCATCGGCAAATTCGACCGTGGCAATGTTCAGCCCCCAAAGATCGCCGAGGTGAATATCGAGCGTCGCTGGACGGCCGTTAAGCTCGGCAAAGTAACGGTTCTTGCGTATCTCATTCCCCTCGAACATTTGCAGATGGGCGTACTCTTTCTCATCGAGCTCCATCGCCGCACGCTTGATGCTCCGGACCGCGGCATACTCCGCTCGTTCCTGTTCAAAGAAGTAACGCCACGCTTTCGTCTCCGGGATTCGGAGCGAACGCATCCGCAAGCCCGTTTCCGGCAAATAATTATCGAAGAGCTGGACGTGTTCGCTCGCCGGTGTAAGCGGCTCGGGAAGCTCTGTAAATAGATAGACCTTGCGAAAAATGACCGTGTAAGAATTGTCGAACATTGCGGGCTTTATTATACTCGGGAGTTTGAACTTTAGAGTAACAAGGTGACAGATATGACCAGATATTTCATTGCATTTATTTTTGCTTCGTTTGCCGCGTTCCTTGCAGCCTGCGGTGGTGCCGAACCGGCGGCCAACAATGCCAACGCAAACAGCAACGCCGCAAACCGCCCGGCAAACAACGCCAATACGGAAGCCAATAACCCGGTCGCCGTGACCACGCCGACGCCGGCCGCAACGACCAACGATGCGCCGACCGTCGGGCCGGTCTTCAAGGCTTACTGTGCCGCGGTCGAGAAGAAGGACGAGGCCGCCATTCGCCGCATCTATTCGGCAGATTCCATCCGCCGCATCGAAGAGGAAATGAAGGCCGACGGCATCGAGTCGCTGATGGAATACTTCTCAAACGACATGGCGACCACCGCGCTTTGCGAGGTCCGCAATGAGACCATCACCGGCAATGAAGCCGTCGCTGAGGTCAAGACCAAAAGCATGCCGAACGGTGCAAAGGTGCTGTTCGTGAAGGAAGGCAGCGACTGGAAGCTGACGAACCGCGTCCCGGGTTTTGAGAAGAAATAGCCTCTGCCAAAGTCTCTGCGAACTTTGTGCAAGAATTTGTGGCCTTTGTGTTCGAGCGTTTTGAGAACACAAAGGCCGCATGATTTTTCTGTCCGCTGAGCAAAGATCAAGGCTGTTTGAATTTTCGCCGTCTGTGTCTTTGTTCTGTGGTTTCTGTGGTGTTGCGAATCATCGGCATCCAAAACCACAGATCTCACAGACTTAAGACACAAAAAGCGGAAACTCAGACAGCCTCGAGATCTTTTGGGAAATGCTATCGTTTACTTCGCTCCGGCAGCCTGATATTTCGGCAGCGTAACGCGAGCTGATTTCTCTTTCTTCAGCCCAAGCGCCCAATCGGCCTGCATAAGCGTGTGGATATCGCGGGTTCCCTCGTAGATCACCGCCGCTTTGCAGTTCCTGAGATAACGCTCGACCGGGTAGTCGTTGGTGTAGCCGTTCGCTCCGTGGACCTCGATGGCCATCGACGCAGCCTTCTCCGAACGCGTCGTCGCCTGCCACTTTGCCAGGCTCGCGGCCTTTGCCGAAGGCTTGCCCTCGTTCTTCAGGAAACCGCATTTCAGCCAAAGCAGATGAGCCATTTGATAATCGGCTTCCATCTCGGCGATCTTCTGCTTAACGAGCTGGAAATTGGCGATCGTTTGGCCCTGCACCTCGCGGGTGTTGGCATAGGCGACCGAGGCATCGCGCGAAGCCTTGATCACGCCCGTCGCACCGGCTGCGACCGTGTAGCGGCCGTTCTCGAGCGAGAACATCGCGATCTTGAAGCCCTCGCCTTCCTGTCCGAGCATATTCGCCGCCGGGACGCGGACGTCCTGCAGCGAGAAGTAGCCCGTATCGCCGGCACGGATGCCCATCTTGCCGTGGAGCGTTCCGCTCGAAAAGCCCGGCATCGACCGCTCGACGATAAAGCACGAGATGCCGCTGTGGTCGCGCACCTTTTGCTTTTCCTGATCGGTCCAGCAGAAGAAAAGGAAATGATCGGCCGTGTTGCCGAGCGAGATCCACATCTTCTCGCCGTTCAGGATCCAATCGTCGCCGTCGCGTTTCGCATAGCTTCGCATACCGACGACGTCCGATCCGGCATTCGGCTCGGTCAATCCAAAGGTCGCGAGTTTCTCGCCCTTCGCCTGCGGCACGAGGTATTTTTGCTTCTGCTCTTCGGTTCCCCAGGCGAGCAGGCTCATGCTGTTCAGCCCGACGTGGACGCTCATCGCGACCCGCAGGAACGTATCGCAGGCCTCAAGCTCCTCGCAGACCAGCCCGAGCGAGATGTAATCAAATCCCGCTCCGCCGTATTCCTCCGGAATGCAAACGCCCAGCAACCCAAGCTCGGCCATCTTGTCAAAAACGCTCCGCTCAAAATGCGCCTTCTCGTCCCATTCCTTGATGTACGGCGCAACCTCGCCCGCACAAAACTCACGAACAGTATTCCTCAACTGCTCCTGCTCTTCGGTCAATTCAAAATCGATCACGATAAGATCTCCAAGTATAAAAATTCGCAGACTCTCTAAACTTTATCACTAGCCTACTTTCTATTTCCATCTGCCGAAAAGAAAAAGAGTGGCGATCGGTATTATCGCCACTTATAATCAAAACAGCTATCGGGTCAGGAGGGGGAATAAACAGAGCTATGTTACTGCTGTCTGAAAGAGAGAACTTTGTTACCGAAAAGCCCCTCGTAAAGGATTTCAGCAAGTTCGGATCCCGTCTGCTGCAATTTTCTCTGTACTCGTATCGCCTCTGTTCGTCTACCGCGGTGTATGTAGACAATTGCAAGATTGAACTGCGCAATGTGCCGGTCGGGAAAGAGCTCAGTAAGCATTACGAACGTTGCCTCTGCAGATTTCAGGTCTTTGTTGTAAAAGTGAGCGGCGGCGAGGTTATTAAGGGCAAGGAAATCGTTCGGGGTCTCCCGGGCAAGTTCCTCCAGAATTCTCAATGCTTTTTTGTAGCGTTTTGTTCTCAGGTAAACACTTGCAAGGTTATTCTTCGCTCGTGAATAAGCTGGATCAAGCTCGATCGCACGCTTAAATGAAACCTCGCTTTCAGGATAGTTTCCAAGCTCGTAGAGGGCAGTCCCGTAGAAATAGTGGGCCATTGCGAAACTCGGATCGATACAGATAGCCTGCCGAAAATACGGGAGGCTCTTTTCGTGCTGGCCGGTGAAAACGCTAAGTCCGATCCCTGCATTGTTCCAACTGATCGAGTATTCAGGATATTTGACCGTTGCCTCAAGGAAGATCTCGGCCGCCCGCATCTTATCTCCGCGATTGCTTAGCTCAACGCCGATCGCATTGAACCCATCGGCCTTTTGCCTTTGCTCTTCAGTGATCGGGGGGAACTTTCGGCAATCTTAATCGGAACCCGCAAACGCAGAATGACCGAAAACAATCACGGCAAACGCAGCTACGACGAGCTTTTGGGAATCGAACATAGTACGAAAATGAAAAGTCGGTCGAAAGGTGCCTGATGGGCAAATCGAGGAGCACCTTCCAACCTTAAAGCGAGCCTCCGGCTAAGGTCCGCAAGGCCCGCGAACCAAGATACAGATCGTGCAAAATTTACTTGAAGTTTAGGGGCTTATGCGCTTATCATCGGTTCGCAAAGCAAAACGCGATCGAAGACCTGCGACTTCTTTTCTGTGTCCTGAAAATTGAACCTCCGATACTGTATCGCAACAAAATTGCGTAATGGGTGTCATAAACTCTGATCTATATTTGCGGAGGCATTGAACTATGCGAGCTGAGATGCTCGATTCCCTTTCCCCCGGGGTCTACAGGGAACTCAGACGACTTGCGGCGTACCATTTGAGATACGAGCGGCCAAACCACACACTTCGGCCAACAGACCTTGTTCATGAGGTCTACTTGCGGCTATGCGAACAGCGCTCACTGAACCTGAAAGATCAAGTCCATTTCTTCAGCCTTGCTTCATCGATGATGCGGCGGGTTCTGGTCAATCATGCGAAGCGGCGGGGGCGGAAGAAGCGGGGCGATGGGGCGGTCCATGTTGAATTTGAGGAACTCGGCCGCGACCTGACAGTACATTTTGGCAATACCGAAACGGACCTTATCGCTCTCGACGAGGCGCTCAAGAAGCTCGCTCGCCGCGACCCGCGGCAAATGCGTATCGTCCAACTGCATTTTTACGGCGGGCTTTCTTTCGAGGAGATCGCGGAAGTGCTTGAAATATCCCGGAGCACCGTAATGCGCGACTGGCGAATGGCCCGCAATTGGCTCTACCTGCAGCTCAAATACGAACCGAGGAAGCAAAATGAACACTGACCCGCAACGCTGGGAAAGGCTCAAGGCGCTTTTCGACAGGGCCGTTGAAATGCCGGCCGAGGAGCGTAAGGAATTTCTCTCCGAGCTCAAGATCGACGAACGGACGCTCTTTGACGAGCTTTATGAATTGATCGCCGTCGATGAGGCGGCCGCAGCCGCACTCGATGAAACTGACGGGGGTGACGAGGCGGCTTCGTTGATTGGCACATCAATTGGCAGCTATCGTATCGTCCGCGAACTCGGCCGCGGCGGTATGGGCACTGTATTTGAGGGGCTCCGTGAAGATGGCGACTTCGAAAAGCGTGTTGCGATCAAGCTTACCGGACGCAGCATTTTCTCCGATGACCTTATCCGCCGGTTCCGCAATGAAAAGCAAATACTTGCTCGGCTCGAGCATCCGAATATCGTCCGCCTACTTGATGGTGGCATCACCGCAACGCACGTTCCCTATTATGTGATGGAGTTTGTTGACGGGATGCCGATAACCCGCTTTGCAGCGGCGAACTCTCTCGATACACGCAGCCGGCTTGAGCTCTTTCTCAAGGTAACGGACGCCGTTGCCTATGCTCATCGGCAATTGGTAGTTCATCGCGACCTAAAGCCCTCAAACATCCTTGTGACGCCCGAGGGCAGCGTAAAACTGCTCGATTTCGGCATTGCCAAGGGACTCGAAGACGAGCACCAAACGCTTACGATGGGCGTGCCGCTTACGCCGGACTACGCCTCGCCCGAACAGATAAAGGGCGATGCGGTCTCGACCGGAAGCGACGTTTACAGCCTTGGGGTTCTTCTCTTTGAGTTGTTAACCGGGCTTGATCCGGCGGCGATCTACGGCGAACGGAAGCAGTATTTTCACCAGGCAGTTCTTGACACCGACCCGGTAAGACCGTCGGAGGCAGTAACCCGGCATCGGAGGAACAAAGGTGAAACCGCAGGCGATGGTTCAAGAGAGCTTGCACGTGGGCTTGCCGGCGACCTCGATAACATCATCCTCCATTGTCTCGAGAAAGCGCCGGAAAGCCGCTACCCGACGGTTGACGGACTTGCCGCCGATATCCGTGCCTTTTTGGAGGGAATGCCCGTCGCTGCCCACCCGCAGTCCCGAGCATACCGCTGGAGGAAGTACGCCAGGCGAAATGCAATGCCGCTTGCCGCTGCTTCTGCCGCTCTGCTGCTCATTTTTGCCGGCTCGGGCGCCGCCGTTTACCAAAGCACCGTCGCCCGCGAGCAACAACAACTCGCCGAGGCCCGCTTTCAGCAGGTCCGGAAGGTCGCCAACGCCCTCATATTCGATTACCACGACGAGATCGCAAAACTCGAAGGCTCACTTGCGCTTCGTGAAAAACTGATTTCTGACGCAGTCGACTATCTGGACGCGATATCCGCGGCCGACGTTACGGATACAACCCTCTTGTATGATCTCGGGGTCGCGTACCGAAAGATTGGTGATGTGCAGGGGTTAAATTATGTGAGCAACATGGGGAATATTGAAGCAGCATTAATAAACTATCAGAAGTCAGTAAATACTTTCGCCAAGCTAATAGAACTCGATCCAGAGCACCCCGAAGCGGTCTCCAGATATGCTGATGCTGCTAGGGGCCATGCCGGAGCTCTTACAAACTCTGGAAAACGGGCTGACGCCCAGCTGATTATCCAACAAGCGATAACCGTCTTGAGTAAGAAGGAGAACGACTTGAGTCACAGCGGATTGATTACCTTAAACCGTCTCCGAATTGCGGTCGCTGTCGATGATCCATCAAATGAGGTCCGTTACCGGAAGCTGAGTGCTCTCGTTCCACACCTAGACAAAATGGAGTTACGATTCCCGGATAAGGTGCCAAATAACAGCGTCCGGGCTATTTTGGAGAGCCGACTCGGGAATGCGGCGAGATTTTCCGCATTCGATTTAGAAAGCCAAGGACAAACCGATCAAAGCCGATATTTGTACAAGCAGTCAATAGTTCACTATGAGTCCATGATTGGATTGATACGCGACGTCGAAAAGGAAAATGCAGGAGGTAAACTGGTAAGCGACGCCGAGTTTTCTTACTTGAGTGGTGTTGCGAGCTCTTATGCAGGTTTAGGGGATATCGAAAGGGCCACTTCCGCACTCTTTCAAGCTAGGAGTCTCCTGAACGTGCGGTTGTCCGACACAAATGATAAGGCGGCCAGACTCAAGAAACTCGCTCTTGATCGAATTGAACAGACCATCTGGTTAAAACAACGACGAACGACGGATGCTTTACGCTCGATTGAGAATGCTAAAGTGGAAATCGCCAACCTACACGCAAGTGATCCCGAAAACATGGAAAAAGTCTACTATGGCCTTCACTTTTGCCAACAGGCTGCACGTTTGTACGATCCACAAAGAGATCAACACCGAATCCGTGAGAATCAATCGCAACTCGAAAAATATTCACGAATCTTGGTGGAAAAGTACGGCCAGGATGCTACCCTGAAAGCATATTTTTAACATGAGCACTGGAAATTTCTTTTATTCAAGGCAACTGCTCCTTAAAGGAGTTGGGTACCTAGCATTTGCAGTAGCGATCACTCTGGGCATATCTTCGTCCGGAATCGGGCAGACAGTTGATCCCGGACCCGAGAATGAGTTTCCGAAGCTTTTGACGCAGCGGGAGCAGATGGAGGTTCGGGAGGGTTGGTTGCGGAAGCGGCTGGGGACGCTTTTGCCGGGGATGATGAAGCGGCATGGCATTGATATGTGGATCGTTGTGAATGAGGAGTTCAACAGCGACCCCGTAACGCCGCACATAACGCCGCCGATCCCGATCGTCGGCCGGCGGGATGTTTTCATCTTCATCAACCGCGGTGAGACGCTCGAGCGGATCGCGATGGTCCGCTACGACGAGGAGCGGCTCAAGAACCATTACCGGATGGTGATGCCCGCCCGTGATAAATTTGGCGAGGAGCTGAAAAAGATCGTCGATGAGCGAAAGCCGAAGACGATCGCCCTCAACATCGGCGGGAGCCGCGGGCAGCAAAGCGGGCTCTCGTATGATTCGTATCGTTTTTTGGCGGAATCGCTCGGTGCGGAGAATGAGAAGAAGTTCATTTCGGCGGCCGATCTGCTGGTCGAGTTTTTCGACACGCGGCTTCCCGAGGAGCTTGAACACTATCGCAACGCCGTCGCGGCGACCGAGATAATCGCCCGCCGTGCATTTTCAAATGAGGTGATAACGCCGGGCAAAACGACGGTCGGCGACGTCCGCTGGTGGATGATGGAACAGGTCAACAAGCTCGGCCTGACCATCTGGTTCCAGCCCGATCTCCGCATCCAGCGTCGGCGGGCAGCGACCGAGACGACCGGGCCTTTCCTTAGCACCGCTGCCGAGGCCGAGGTCATCCGCCGCGGCGACCTGCTACACCTCGATTTCGGGCTCGATTACATGGGACTCTCGACCGACTGGCAAAAGCACGCCTATGTGCTGAACGAAGGCGAACGCGATGCTCCGGCCGGACTCAAGGCAGCTCTCCGCAACACGAACAAACTGCAGGACATCATCTTCTCGATCGCCCGGACGGGCATGACCGGCACCGAGGTTTATGAGCGTTCGATGGCCGAGTGCAAGCGGCAGTCGATCGAATGCATGATCTATTCGCACCCGATCGGCACCCACGGCCATGGCCTCGGCCCGTCGATCGATTTTCGCGGCAACATCGGCGGCGGTGGGAATAAGATCATCCTCGGGTCTTATATGTCGATCGAACTCAACACCTCAACGCCGGTCGCCGAATGGGGCGGGCAAAAGGTCACAATGATGGCCGAAGACGACGCCGTAATGAGCGAAAAAGGCTACGAATTCATCCGCCCCAGGCAGACGGAGTTGTATCTGATCAAGTAGTTCAAGCGGCCCGATTCCCCGTATTTTTCTTGGCATCGGGTTCTGAGAGCGAATCTTTCGCATATGGGGAGTCGTTTTCAGATTGAGGTCGTAGCGAATTGAGTACACATTTCACATTTCAAAGTGATGCTCGTGCTTATAAGAATCACGATCGTGGAGAAGTGATCTAAGTTCTATACCGGGGTTTGCGCATTGAATATTTGGGAAAATTGAAACTCGTCATCATCAAACGAAGGTTGGTGTATATTAGTGAGTGGCCAAAGACTACCGGTTAAGTGTTAGAAACTAAATCCCGTCGATCTAGGTGAACTTAAAATATGGTCGCGAGACAAATAATCCATCGAGCGAATCGATACCTTCATCACTCTCTCTGTATCGTCGTGTTCTTGATAGGATCGGCTGCAACGGTCTTTGCCTGCATATGCGGGAAGGCTTCAACGTGCGAGCTGTATAATTCATCTACCCTTGTATTCGTTGGCAAAGCTGTAGCAATCGAACAGGCGACAAATGGAAGTTTCAAGACCGAGACGACGGTATTCGAGATAAAGGAAATGTTTCTTGGTGACATATCCGCCACCGTTCGCGTAAGAACCAAGTCGGGCTTTTCATGTGACGTAGAATTTACGGTCGGTGAAACCTATCTCGTTTTCGCAGGTGGAAGCAAGACTGACGGATTCGGTACCGGTTTCTGTTCCGGTAACCTGCCAATGGAATATGCAAGTGAACCGATTGCTGAGTTGCGGAAGCTATCCGGCTCAAATGGTGACGGACGATTGGCGGGTACCGTCCTCGAAGAATTCAATCGACGAAGCGGGGAGGAGAAGCGAGAGCCGATCAAGGACGTCAAACTCGAAATAACTGAAATATTAACGGGGCGTAAATACACAGCGAACACCAATACTGTCGGCCGTTTTGATATCGCTGTTCCACCTGGGAGATATACGGTAAGTCCAGTGCCCCCAGCGGGTTCTGTCCTCAATAATCTTTTCAGTATCGAGCCGATGGACATAAGATCGAGCGGATGCGCCGAGAGTTTTCTGGTCCTTGCGAACAACAGTTCTCTTTCGGGCCGTTTGCTGGACGCAGACGGGCGGCCAGTACCCCACGCTCGTGTTGAATTGGTCTCGATGGACGCAGACCGGTCGTATCTCGGAGGCGAGAGTGGTGAAACCGATATAGATGGCACCTTTTCAATCGAACAGGTACCTATTGGCAAGTACACCTTGAGCATTAACTTTAATTCGAATCCAGATCCAGAGCGCCCATTTCCGACGACATTCTATCCAGCGGCGACAGAACGAATATCAGCTCATATTTTCGAGATCGGACTCGGCAGCAAAATTGAGGACATCAGTTGGCGCCTGCCTCCGAAGCTCGGGGAAACGATAATTGAGGGTGAAGTACTTTGGGAAGATGGGACGCCCGCGCAATTTGCGGAGATCAAGCTTTTCGACATGGCGTTTCCAGGTTTCTACGCGGGATGCTTTCTGTTGGAGAGCCGAAACAGACCCGAGAATTTGAGCTCACCAGTTAGGTCGGTTTCTATGAGCATGAAGGGGTCTGCTTGTAACTTGAAGAGTGATGCTTCCGGAAAATTCCGACTAAGTGCCTACGCCGGGCGAACCTACCGCGTGAAGGCCTCGGCCAAAAGAACAACGCTTGGAGCGGAAACGGAGTATAGCGGACAATCAGATGCATTCAAGCTTGGCACCGAACCTCCGAGTTTAAGGATTCAGCTTAAGCGAACAAAATAATTCTCTCTCAAACGGTATTCCTTGCGGATTAGATCGCTACCTCTTTGTAATGTCGCTCCGGTCGGCGGGCTAGAACGCAAGTTCCAGCCCTTTCACGCAGTCGGGCCTCTGACACAATATGATCGCTGTCGCTAGAGCACTCAAAATGATTACTCGCGAGGTGCGGGCTTTGCCGGCGGAGCGGGTCGCGATTGAGTTATCGATCGGCCGCGTTCTTGCGGAGGACATTGTTGCGGATACGGACATGCCGCCGTTCGACCGGTCGCAGATGGATGGCTACGCGGTGCGTGCGGCTGATACGAAAGATGCACGGGCGGAACTGAGGCTGGTTGGCGAATCGGCCGCCGGCCGCGGTTGGAAGGGGCGGCTTAAAGCCGGCGAGGCCGTCAGAATAATGACCGGAGCACCTTTGCCCGCGGGTGCCGACGCGGTTCAAAAGATCGAGCTAACCAAAGGAGCCGACGGCACCGTTATCATCAACGAGCCAACCGCAAAAGGCCGCTTTATCGTCCCGAAAGGCAAAGAGGTGAAAAAAGGCAAGGTCGTGCTCCGCCGCGGCGAGCGGCTGACTGCCTCGAATATTGCCGTTCCGGCTGCATTCGGTTACGCAAAGGTGAAGGTCTCGAAGCGGCCGCGTGTCGCCATTCTCGCCACCGGGACTGAGATCGTTCCCATTGGAAAACGCCCGAAACCGGATCAGATACGCAATTCAAATTCGTTGATGCTCGCCTCGCTTTGCCATGCGGCAGGTGCCGAGTCGGTCATTCTTCCGACCGTCGGCGACAAGCTTTCCGAACTGACTGCCGCAATCGAATATGCGGCGAAATCTGCCGATCTGGTCATCACCACTGGCGGCGTTTCGGTCGGTAAATACGACCTGACAAAGGAAGTGATCGCTGGGCTCGGAGCCCAAATATTCTTTGAAAAAGTGAAGCTAAAGCCAGGCAAGCCGACCGTTTTCGCACGGCTGAAGAGGTCGTTTTTCTTTGGCCTTCCCGGCAATCCGGTCTCTGCCGCGGTGACGTTTCATCTCTTCGTCCGGCGGGCATTGATGCTTATGCAGTCCGCCTCGGCCATCGACCTGCCATCGGGCTTCGCGGTCGTCGAGGGCGAGGCAAAGGGCACCCGCGAACGCGATTCTTATTTGCCGGCAAGCCTCGCGACCGACGCGAATGGCCGCATGCTCGCCGTCCCGCTCCGCTGGCATGGTTCGTCGGATTTCATCGGATTTGCGAACGCCGAAGCACTTATCCGCATTCCCGCCGGCGGTTCCCTCACCTCCGGCGAGGTGTGCGAAGTGCTCTTCCTCTGATAAATTAGCGGTGCCCCCGCGGAGGCGAAACTATGAGCGAACTCTCGCATTTTGATGAAAGCGGACGCATCCGGATGGTCGATGTTTCGGGCAAGGAGCCCTCGAAGCGCGTCGCCGTGGCCTCGGGCCGCGTTTTGCTCTCGCCCGAAACCGTCGCAAAGCTCCGCGCCAATGAAACGCCGAAGGGCAACCCGCTTGAGATCGCCCGAATCGCCGGAATAATGGCCGCAAAACGCACCTCCGAGCTTATTCCGCTTTGCCATCAGGTACCGCTTTCAAAAGTAAATATCGAGGCCCGCCTTACGGATTCGGGCATCGAACTTCGCGCCGAGGCCATCACAACATCACAGACCGGCGTCGAGATGGAAGCGCTTACCGCCGTTTCGGTCGCTGCCTTGACCATCTACGATATGTGCAAGGCCGTTCAGCGGGATATCGAGATAACGGACATCCGGCTCGAATCGAAAACCGGCGGCAAGGAAGACTATAGCCGCAGCTAGCTGCCGATTTTTCTTCGCTCCGGGCGAACTTTGCGGTAAACTGTTTCGTAATCTGTTTCAGATCTTCAAGGGGAGAAAACTATGCCATACAAAGTCGCAAAAGAAGCCGAACCGCAGTTAACTCTGCTCCTTATCGCAACTCTGGTCACCATCGGGATCTGGATCGCCTCGTGGTTCATTCCGTTTGTCGGGTATGTATTTTACCCGCTCCAGCTATTTGCGACCTTCATCCATGAAGGCGGCCATGCCTTGGCAACGGTGCTGACCGGCAACTCGGTGCAGAGCCTGGCGGTCTCGCCGGATACGAGCGGCGTTGTTTGGTCGCAGTCATCGGGCTGGTTCTCTCAGCTATTTATCTCAAGTGCCGGATATCTCGGCACGACCGCGTTCGGTGCCGGCCTGCTCGCCTGGATGCGTTACGGATTCAATTCGCGTCTGGCCCTTTTCATCTCGGCCGGAACGGTCGCGGTGCTGACGGTCGTCTTTGGCGTACTTGCCCCGATCTGGAATCTTTTCTCGACCGCAACTTTCGGCGGGCTCGTTTTCACGGTTCTCTCGGGCAGCGTGATCGCGGCGGGACTCTTTGCCGTTGCGAAATACGCCGAGCTCAAGTGGGTCAATTTCGCACTCGCCTTTCTTGCCGTTCAGACGCTGCTGAATGCGTTCTTTGACCTCGTCAATCTTTTCTTTGTCTCGACGTTCACGAACGCCCACTCGGACGCAGCAAATATGGCCGCGGCTACAGGCCTTCCTGCCGTCGTTTGGGTCTTTATCTGGATGGCGGTCTCGATCTTGATGATCTCCATCGGCCTTCGCGTTTATGCGGTAAGCAAGCGTTCGGGATCGGCGGACGCCCTTTTCGAAGATCAATAACTTATGCGAAGACTCCCGGCTCTCGGTTTTCTCTTGCTTGCATTTTCGTTTACCGTCGCGGCTCAGGTGAAATCACCCGAGCCGCCGGCAGTTAAAAAGCCATTTGCCGAGTCGCTTCAGGCGGTTGTTGTGACCACGCCCGATTGGCCGACGGTCAAAGGCACAGCACGCCTCTTCGAACGCAAAACACTTCGTGCAAAGTGGACCGCTGTCGGCGATGAGTTTCCGATCGTGGTCGGCCGCAGCGGCCTCGGCTGGGCGGTTGAATCTGCTCCCGAATCTGCGGAGGAGTTCAAGAAAGAAGGCGACGGAAAAGCCCCGGCCGGACTGTTCCCATTAACGTTCGCCTTCGGCTCCGCTCCGAAGCCCGAACAGCTTGGCTATCCCTACACGAAACTGGAAAGCTCGACCGAGTGTGTCGATGACGCCGCCTCAACGCATTACAACAAAATAGTGGACCGCTTCAAGGTCGGCATCTTCGATTGGAAAAGCTCGGAGAAGATGCTCGCCGTCGGCGAAGAATACGCCCTCGGGGTTTTCGTTGCATACAATTCCTATCCGGTCCGCTCGGGCGATGGTTCGTGCATTTTCCTCCACGTTTGGAAGGACGCCGAGACCGCGACCAGCGGATGCACGGCGATGGAACGACGCAATGTCGAGCGCATCGTTTCGTGGCTCGATACGGCCCGGAACCCATATCTCGTCCAGCTTCCGGCGGCCGAGTACAAAAAGCTCAGAAAGAAATGGAACCTCCCGAAGCTGAAATGACGCTCGCCGATCTGCCGCTCGGGGCAAGGCTCTTGATTCGCGCTCGGACGGAGTGGCGCTTCGCGGCCGTTTCACGAAAGACCGAGGAACGAATAACGCTTTCCGTCGCCTCGCCGAAGGGCCGCAATTACCGCATTGCTCGTCCGCCCGAAAGCCCGCTCGCGGGTGAATGCGGCATTCAGTTCCTCGTCAGCGACTTTGCCGAACCTTGGCGCGAAAATCTTTCCCGCATCGAGCGCCGCTGGTAATCGCCGCCACCTTTAACCCGCCCGGCCGCTTTGCTAGAATCAAAGTTTGCCCTGCACACGGCAACGGCTTCTATGAAGGCAGTACGACGGAAAGAAGAGGCGATCAGCGTTCGCGGTGCCCGCGTCCATAACCTCAAGAATGTATCGGTCTCGCTCCCGCTCAATAAGCTTACGGTGATAACCGGCGTTTCCGGTTCGGGAAAGTCGAGCCTTGCCTTCGATACCATTTATGCCGAGGGCCAGCGTCGTTACGTCGAATCGCTCTCTGCTTACGCACGCCAGTTCCTTGAGCGGATGGACAAGCCGGACGTCGATGAGATCCTCGGCATCGCCCCGGCGATCGCCATCAGGCAGAAGAACTCGACCCGCAATCCGCGTTCGACCGTCGCGACCCAGACCGAGATCTACGACTACCTTCGCCTGCTTTACGCACGCGCCGGCCAGACGTTTTGCCACGTCTGCAGCCGCGAGGTGAAGAAGGATTCGCCCGAATCCGCCGCTGATGAAACGCTCTCGACGCTCGCCGAAGGCACTCGATTCTACGTGCTATTCCCGATCAATTCCGAGGCCCTTGCTCCGGCAAAAAAATCAGCGAAGCGAGCTACGACCCGCACCAAAACGAAAAAGAGTGATCAAGCGTTAAGCACGCAGGCTCACCTGATGTCGCTGATGCAGGCCGGTTACGCTAGGCTCTACCGCGGCGGCGAAGTGATCGAACTCCAGCGTCCGGAGGATTATCCGCACGAGGACCTGAACGATACGTTCGTCCTGATCGACCGCCTCAAGGCGTCGCCGGACATCCGCCAGCGGCTGGTCGATTCGCTCGAAACGTGCTTTCGCGAGGCCCATTCGGCCATCATCGAAACGACCGACGGCACGAAGCTCAAATACGCCAACCGCTACATCTGCAAGTATGACGGCACCGCTTACGAAGAACCGGAGCCGCAGCTTTTCAGCTTCAATTCGCCTTACGGAGCCTGCCGAACCTGCCAGGGTTTTGGCAATACGATCGGCGTCGATTACGGGCTCGTGATTCCCGATCCGCTCAAGTCGATAAAGGACGGAGCCGTCGAGCCGTTCACGCGTCCGCAATACGAATGGGCGCAGAAAGAACTGCTCCGCTATGCAGCAGCGGCCGGGATCGACATCAAGAAGCCATATGCCGACCTCGAGGATTATCAGCAAAATTGCATTCTTTACGGCGATGACGGCTGGCGCGGCATTCGCGGATTTTTTGAGTGGCTTGAGACGAAGAAATACAAGC